>JAPOZD010000442.1 GCA_026706245.1 Alphaproteobacteria bacterium | reverse complement strand
TGATGGTGCGGACCAGATAGTCGATCCAGGTGTTTTGCTTGATTGCCGAGATCGTGCCGAGCGGCGGGGCGATCACGATCGAGGCGAATGTCGCCATGATCGCGATCTGCAGCGAGAGCTCGATCTCGGCAATCAAGCAAAACACCTGGATCGACTATCTGGTCCGCACCATCAGCATTGCCGGGCTGGCGATCCCGTCCTTCTGGCTCGGCATCATCATCATTCTGGGCCTGCTCATCTCGACGCAGCATTATCTCGGCACGCCCTGGATGCCGCCCATCGACTACCGGCCGCTCTGGGAAGACCCCGGGTACAACCTGTCGATGCTGATCTGGCCGGCGGTCGCCACCGGATACCGATATTCCGCCGTGGCTACCCGCATGACGCGGTCAACCCTGCTCGAAGTGCTGCGGGAGGACTATGTGCGCACCGCCCGGGCGAAGGGCCTGCTCGAGAAGATGATTATCAACCGCCATGCGCTGCGCAATGCCCTGCTGCCCGTGGTGACGATCATCGGCATCGAGTTCGCCTTCCTGATGGGCGGCCTGGTGGTGACGGAGCAGGTCTTCAACCTGAACGGAATCGGCAAGCTGTTCGTGGAGTCCGTCGGCAACCAGGACTATGTGATGACCCAGTCGCTGGTCATGCTGGTGGTCACCATCTTCGTCCTCGTCAACCTAGTGGTCGATATCCTCTACGCGGTGCTCGACCCGCGCATCCGCTACAGCTAGGAGGGCCGGTCCTATGGCGACAGTTTCCCAGGGCAGCCTTGCGGTAGCCATGTTCGAAGAGCCCGCGGCCTTCAAGCCGTGGCATGTGAAATTGCGCGAAACGGCGCGCAAGCAGCCGATTGGCGTCGCCGGCGCGCTCATCGTCATACTCATGATCCTGATGGCGATCTTCGCCGGGGTGGTGACGCCTTACGATCCCATCGTGAATTCCTACGAACACATGCTGGTGCCGCCGGACGGGAATTTCGTCTTTGGCACCGACATGCTCGGTCGGGACGTTTATTCCCGCATCGTTTACGGCGCCCGCACAGCGCTGTTCGTCGGGTTCGCCTCGGCGGCGGTCGGTGGCTTCTTCGGCCTCATCCTGGGCGTCTCCAGCGCCTATTTCGGGGGCCTGTTCGACCTCATCTTCCAGCGCGTCATGGACGTCTTCATGGCGTTTCCGCTGGTCATCATGGCGCTGGCAGTGGTGTCGATCCTCGGCACCGGCACGGAGAACGTGATCCTGGCGATCATCGTGCCTTTCGTCCCCAGATGCGCGCGCGTGGTGCGGTCTTCCGCGCTCCAGATCCGCGAAATCCCCTATATCGACGCGGCGAAGGCCTGCGGCTTCGGCCATGCGCGCATCATCCTGCGCCATATGGCGCCGAACGTCATGGCGCCCTTCCTCATCATGGTCACGGCCTTTGTGGGGCAGGCGATCCTGACCGAGGCGTCGCTCTCCTATCTCGGCCTCGGCGTGCAGGAGCCGACGCCGGCCTGGGGGCTGATGCTGCAGGGCGGAGCAGAAGAGTTCGCGGAGAGCGCGCCCTGGGTCGCGGTCTTCCCCGGACTCGCCATCACGCTCGCCGTGTTCGGCTTCAACCTGTTCGGCGACGCGCTCCGCGACGTGTTGGACCCGAGGCTGCGCTCGTCGCAATAGGCTGCTGGCAGAGGAGGAAGCGGTCATGCCCGGACGGGAACGGGAAGAGTTTCGAGTTGAAGGCCTCAATGAGCCTATCAGCCACTACACGGACGCCGTGCGCTTCGGCGACCTCCTGTTCGTATCCGGAATCGCGCCCGTGGACGAGAACCTCAACCTGGTCGGAGGGGACGATGTGGGCGCCCAGACCAGGCGGCTGTTCGAGAACATGGACCGGATATTGCAGGCTGCCGGGGCTTCCTTCACCGACATACTCAAGGTGACGGTCTATCTGACCGACGTGGACGACCGCCATGCGGTCGATGTCGTGCGGCGGGAGTTCTTCGGAGACACCCGCCCCGCCAGCACGCTCATCGGCATCGCCGAGCTTGCCGTGCCCGGCATGAAGGTCGAGATCGACGCCGTGGCCGGCCTGCGGGGCTGACTCCCGTAGCGTACGGGTCAGGAAGGCGGCGGCTCCAGCACCAGCTTTCCGACGAAGCCCTTGGCCAGGAACATCTCCTGGACCTCGGCGATCCGGGCGAGCGGGAAGACCCCGGAAACGACGGGACGGATTTCACCGCGTTCGATGTAGCGGACCAGGTTCTCGAACACGATGTCCTCCTGAAAGGTACAGCCGAAGAAAGACAGGTCCTTAAGGTAGAGCGTGCGCAGGTCAAGTTCGACGACCGGGCCGGCTATGGCCCCGGCTGTGGCGTAGCGGCCGCCCCGCTGCAGCAGGTCGAGCAGTGCGGGCCATGCCGTCCCCGCTACCAGGTCGATAACGACATCGACGGAGTCCGGCCCGAGTTCGGCGAGGAGGTCCGCATTGCGGTCGATGACCCGGTGGGCGCCGATCGAAC
>JAPOZD010000197.1 GCA_026706245.1 Alphaproteobacteria bacterium | reverse complement strand
GGAAGTCAGGGATGGGTCCCCGCCTTCGCGGGGACGACGAAAAGGGGGCAAAGGCCCGCGCAACCCGGCTGTCGGGCGCATCGGATACACGACCATGCGAGATGTGTGCATGCGGTAGGGCATGACGGCAGAGGGGCGCTCGGGCATAACGGGGCCGGACCTTGCATCGGTGCAACTCTCAAACGGTCTCCAGGCAATGCGGGCTAAGCGCTTCGGCAGGCGGTTGTTGCGCCACCCGGCGACTCAGCGGTTCGCGAAGCGGCTGCTGGTCGCCTATGTCCGGCTGGTGGCCGGCACGACGCGCTGGCGCGTCGAAGGGCGCGAGCATCTGGAGGCGGCGCTGAAGGAAGACGGCAGCGCCGTGGTCTGCTTCTGGCACGGGCGGCTGATGCTGTTCCCGGTGGACTGGCCCTGGCCCGACCGCACGCATGTGCTCATTTCGGCGCATCGCGACGGCCAGATCGGCGGCTCCATTGCGGAAGGGTTCGGCCTGCATACCGTTTCCGGCTCCACCGAACGCGGCGGCGCGCTGGCGCTGCGCCGTCTGGTCCGCCTGGTGCGCGCCGGCGACATCGTGGCGATCACCCCTGACGGGCCGCGCGGACCGCGCGGGGTGCCGCATCCGGGGGCGGCGGCGCTCGCCCGGCTCACGCGGGTGCGCATCCTGCCGGTGTCCTGGTCGGTGCGCCGGCGCATCCTGCTCGGAAGCTGGGACCGCCTGCTGGTGCCGCTTCCCGTCAACCGGGGCGTCTATCTGTTCGGCGAAGCGCTGCCGGTTTCGGACGACGACGCACTCCCACGCCTCAAGGAAGCGCTGGATAGCCTGACCGACCGCGCCGACCGGCTGTGCGGGCACCGGCCGCTGCCGTCCGCGGCCGCGCCATGATGCACCTCGCCTACCGGGCGGCGACCAGCCTGCTGGCGCCCGTTCTGCCGTTCTATGTCGCCCATCGCCGGCGGCGCGGCCGGGAAGACCCGGTGCGCCTGCCCGAGCGGCGGGGCATCGCCGGCGCGGCGCGGCCCGACGGTCCGCTGGTCTGGTTCCACGGCGCAAGCATCGGCGAGACCGCCTCGGTCCTGCCGCTGATCGACAGGATCACCGCCTTGCGCCCGGATGCGGCAGTGCTTGCAACCTCCGTCACCCGCACTGCCGCCACACTGCTGGCGCGGCGCCTACCGCCGGGCGTCATCCACCAGTACTATCCCATGGACAGGACGGCGTGGGTGCGCCGCTTCCTGAAGCACTGGCGCCCGGACCTCGCGCTCTGGATCGAGTCCGAACTCTGGCCCAACATGCTTTGCGAACTCAGCGCGCAAAACGTGCCGGCCGCGCTCCTGAATGCGCGCATGTCGCCTGTCTCCTTCAGGCGCTGGCGGCGCTTCCCGCGCTTCGCGCGCCGGCTGCTCGGCTCGTTCGAGGTGACGCTCGCGCAGGATGCCGAGCATGCGGCGCGGTTCCGCATGCTGGGGGCCGACCCCGTGCGCATTCCCGGCAACCTGAAATACGCCGCCCCACCGCTCGGCGCGGACGAAACCGCGCTCGAAGAGGTGCTGGACGCAGTGGCGGACCGGCCGGTCTGGCTCGCCGCCTCCACCCATCCCGGCGAAGAGGCCGATGTCGCCTATGCGCATGAAGTGCTCAGGCACAGCCATGCCGGCGCGCTGACCCTGCTGGCGCCCCGCCATCCCGAGCGCGGCGACGAGATCGAGACCCTGCTTTCGACGAAGAACGGCCTTGCCGTCGCCAGACGCTCGCGCGGGGAACTGCCCGGCGCGGCGACCGGGGTCTATCTGATCGACACGCTGGACGAGCTCGGGCTGTTCTACCGCGTGGCGGAAGCGGTGTTCGTCGGCGGCTCGCTGGTGCCGCATGGAGGGCAGAACCCGCTCGAGCCGGCGCGGCTGGGCGCGGCGCTCGTGCATGGGCCGGCCATGTTCAATTTCACCGAGATCGTGGCCGAACTGGCGGCGGCGGGGGGCGCGCGCCGGGTCGCGGACCGCGACGAGCTGGTCGCCGCCATCGGCATGCTGCTTTCCGACAACGAAGCGCGGCGCATGCAGGCGGCCCGCGCGGCAGCGGTGGCCAACGCCCGCGGCGGCGTGCTGGACGAGGTGCTGGGCGCGCTCTCGCCGCTGCTCGCCCGTATCTGAGCCTGTGCGCCCGCCTGCCTTCTGGAACGATGCGGGCGCGCCGCAAGGCCGGCTGCTCGCCCCGGCCGGCCGGCTCTACGCGCTGCTTTCGCGGCCCGGGCGCGGCAGGGCCCGCCGGGCGCCGGTGCCGGTCGTCTGCATCGGCAATGCCGTGCTGGGCGGGGCCGGCAAGACGCCCGTCGCGCTGGCCGTTGCTGAACGCCTTGCCGCTGCCGGGCACCGTCCGCATTTCCTCTCGCGCGGCTATGGCGGCCGCGAGCGCGGCCCGGTCCGGGTCGATCCGGCGGCGCATGGCGCGGGCGATGTCGGCGATGAGCCGCTGCTGCTCGCCCGCGCCGCGCCGGCCT
>JAPOZD010000100.1 GCA_026706245.1 Alphaproteobacteria bacterium | reverse complement strand
GGCGAGGGCGCGCCGCGCTCGCTCGTGCTGATGGGCGGGCCGATCGACACCCGCGTCGGCACCACGAAGGTCAACGAATTCGCCAGGTCGCACAGCCGGCGCTGGTTCGAGCAGATGCTGATCCAGACCGTGCCGCCGCCCTATCCGGGGTTCGGGCGGCGGGTCTATCCGGGTTTCATGCAGCTTTCGGGCTTCATGGGCATGAATCTCGACCGTCATGTCGGCGCGCATCTGCGCATGTTCGAGCATCTGGTGACGGGGGACGGCGAGAGCGCCGAGGCCCATCGCCGCTTCTACGACGAATATCTGGCAGTCATGGACATGCCGGCGGAATACTTCCTGGAGACGGTGGAACGGGTTTTCCAGGAGCACCACCTGCCGCGCGGGCTGTTCACCCATCGCGGCCTGCCGGTGGACACGGCGGCGATATGCGAGACCGCGCTGATGACCGTCGAGGGCGAACGCGACGACATTTCGGGCGTCGGCCAGACGGAGGCCGCGCACCGCCTCTGCCCGAACGTGCCGGCGGAACGCCGCCGCCACCGCCTGCAGGCCCGGGTCGGCCATTACGGCATCTTCAACGGGCGCCGATGGCGGAACGAAATCCTGCCCGATGTCGCCGATTTCATTCGCGCCGCGCGAAGCTGAGGAGCCCGGACCCCGATGAACGATGTCCTGCAGACCAACGAACCGCGGGGCGTTGCGGTCGCAACCCTGACGCCCATGACGCCGGAACTCGAGCCAGATTTCGACCGCTTCGCGGCCCATTGCCGGCGGATGCTGGAGCGGGGCGCCGACCTGCTAGCGGTTCTCGGCACGACAGGCGAGGCGAATTCGCTCGGCGTGGACGAGAAGCTCCGCCTTCTGGATGCGCTCGGCGAGTCGGACATATCCGGCGAGACCCTGCTGCCCGGCACCGGGACCTGCTCCATCGCGGACACGGTGATCCTGACGCGGAAGGCGCTGGAGGTCGGCTCGGCCGGCGTCGTCATGCTGCCGCCCTTCTACTACAAGGGGGTGTCGGATGCGGGGCTGTACGCCGCCTATGAGGAGGTTATCCAGCGTGTGGGCGACCCGCGGCTCAGGATCTATTTCTACAACTTCCCCTTCAATTCCGGCGTGCCGATCTCGCACGACCTGATCGAGGGTCTGCTTGCCGCCTATCCGGGAACGATCGCCGGCATCAAGGACAGCTCCGGCGACCTCGATAACATGCTGGCGATGTGCAGGCGCTTCCCCGGCTTCGGCGTGTTTGCGGGTTCCGAACAGTTCCTGCTGCCGGTGCTGGAGGCGGGCGGCGCCGGCTGCATCTCCGCGACGGCGAATGTCACCATAGGCCTCTGCGCCGAGGTGCTGGCCGCGGCAAGGGCCGGCAAGGACGCCGGCGCCCTTCAGGAGAGGCTGTCCGCCTGGCGCCTGGCGATCCAGTCGCAGCCCCTGATTCCGGCGCTCAAGGTGATCGTGGCCCGGGGCGCGGGCGACGATCGGTGGCTGGCGCTCCGGCCACCGCTGACGACCCTGGATGCGGCGTCCGGCGCTGCGTTGGACGAAGCGCTCGACGCGGCCGGATTCGGCAGGGCGGCCTGACACGCGCATGACGCTGCCTCCGGCTTGCCGACCTGCGACAAATTGTGCTAGCTGACTGCGGCTTCCGCCGGAGGTTCGCGTGCCCCTGAAAGGCCTTCTGCTCTGTCTCGCCGCCGCCATGGCGGCAGCCTTGCCGGGGCACCTTCGGGCCGATGACGCCTATCCGGACCGCACGGTCGAATGGGTGGTCCCGTTCGGGCCGGGCGGCGGGTCGGACCGCTGGGCGCGCATCATGTCCTCGGCGGCCATCGACGCCTTCGGCCAGGCGTGGCATGTGCGCAACCGGGGCGGGGAAGAAGGCCGGCTGGGCTGGCGCTACATGCTCGACCGGCCTCCCGACGGCTACACCATTCTGCAAGGCAGCATGACGCCCGTCATTGCGGCGCTCAGGGATCCCGGCTCCGACCTCAATCCGGAAGACCTGAAGATCGCGGCGTTCATCTCGTCGATAAAGACGCATCTGGTCGCCGCGCCGGACTCGGAGTTCCACAGCTGGGACAGGCTGGCGGCCCGACCGCCGTCCAGCGTCCCGCCGCGAATCGGCGGCACCTCCGCCGTGCTGCTAGCCGCCGCCACCGGGCTGGACAGGCTCGGGGTTCCCGCCACGCTGCACCGCTATTCCGTCACGGGCGAGGCCGTGGAGGCGCTTATGGCCGGGCAGGTCGATATGGCGGCGGTCAGCACCTCGACCGTGTTTTCGCTTGCGGGGCGGGCGTCCGCCGTCATCAATCTCGGCGCACGCGACAATACGCCGGCAATCAAGGAGAAGATCGGCGACATTCCCTGGATCGGTGCGCTCGGGGCCGTCGGCGTCGGGGTTCCGCGCTGGGTGGGCGTTCATCCGGAAACGCCGGACGACGTGGTCGAACGCATCTCCGACGGCGTGGGCAAGGTTCTTGCGGACAAGTCCGTCATCAAGCTGATGGCCAAGCTCGGCGAGGAAATCCACTAT
>JAPOZD010000403.1 GCA_026706245.1 Alphaproteobacteria bacterium | reverse complement strand
AGCGAACGCTCAATCGCTGAAATCACCATCCATCACCTGAGAACGGAAGCATTACGGGCAGGAAATACCATCGGCATGAAGCAAGGGAGAGCGGGCATCGTAAATTGCCTCCGTCTCCGGTAGCGGGCCGATCAACCGGTCGAGATAACGGCTCTCGAATTTGTGTGTATCCCGCGCAAGAGCCTTGAGGTCCCCGATACCGTAAAGGCTCGCTCCGGCCTTGAAAACATCGCGGAACGCAAGCGCGGCGAGTGTCGTATATCCACCGGCGCTGCCGCCCCGCACGACAAGCCGGTTTGCGTCCACTTTTCCGGAATCGGCCAGCCATGTTGCCGCTGCGCAGCAATCGTCCACGTCGATGACGCCCCACTGACCGTACAGCTGCTGGCGAAAAGCGCGGCCGTAGCCGGTACTGCCGCCGTAATTGACGTCCACGACTGCAAAGCCGCGTGTGGTCCAGTATTGGATGGCCGGCGAATAGCCGTTGTCGGAGGCGCCGGTCGGGCCGCCATGCGACCGCACGACCAGCGGCGGACGCTCCCCCGCGGGCGCGGCGAAACCGGGATTCTTCGGCGCATAGAACCACGCATGCGCGGTCCTGCCGCCACTGGTCGGAAAGGAGACCGCCTCGCCGCGCGAGACGAAGGCCGGGTCGGGATCGTCCGGGGCGGAACGGGCCAGGGTCTCGCGTCTTCCGTCCTCATGCAACAGGTCGAGCCGGGCCGGTCGGTCGGCGTCGACGCCCAGCACCGCCCAGCCGCCATTGAAGGGCACGGGGCAGGATGGCCGCGAAAAGCCGGTTTCGAACAAGCCGCTCCGGAGCCGCTCGACGAAGACGTTGCCGTCCGATTCATACCGGACGACCGTGTCGCCGTCGTCGAGGCAGCGGTAGCTTTGAGCGCCGAGGCCCCAGAGCGGCCCGGCGAATTCCGCTGCCATCGGCTTTAGTGCCGTGCCGCCCTCGCTGTCATGGACGTACAGGTTCCACCATCCTGAGCGATCCGAAATGTAATGCAGCCGCCCGTCCGCCGACCATGACGGCTGCAATACCGATTCGCCCGGCCCGCCCGCGACGGACTCGCCGTCGAGCAGCAATTCGGTCGCGTCCCATGGCATGTCCGGGTGGTCCCAGGCGATGCAGGCGAGGCGCCCGTCAGGGCCGGGCCGGGGCGCGGCGTAGAAGTCCCGCCCCATGCAAACCGGTTCGCCTTCACCGGTTCGGTCGGGGTTCAGGAGAACCACGCTGTTGACCGGTTCGCCGGCCCCGCGATGGTCCTCGCGCACGGCATAGATGCCGTCGCGGGCGAAAGCGAAATCAGCGTAACGCAAGGGCGCATCCGGCGTTATCCGCCTCGGTTCGCCGTCGTCCCCGACAAGCCAGACGGTCCCGTCCGGGAAATGCGAAAAGACGACGAGGCCGCCGAGCGCGGCGTAAGCGCCGCCGCCATATTCGTGCACCCGCGACCGCACATCGAACTGCGGGGGCAGGACTTCCCGGATTTCCCCGTTCCTGTAGCGCATGAGCACGCTGCGGCCCCGCTCGCGCGGCCGGCCTTCCAGCCAGTAGACGCGTTCGCCGTCCGCGCGGACGAATGAGAGACCGACTCCCGCTTCCGCAATCCGCTGCGCGGAAAGCGGCGAGATCCAGCTTCCATAGGGCCTGACAACAGGCTTGTCGGTCATGGCGGGCGTTCCTCATCGCGTAGCCTGCGCCATTGTCAACCGGCGCCGGCCAAGCTTCAATCGATAGCGATGGAGAGGACAGTTCGCGAGACGGACGCCGCCGGCGCGCTCTGGGATTTTGCCGTCCGGCTGTATGCCGAGCCCGGCGTCAGCGAAGCCTGCCTCGCCCTGCAGGACAGGTTCGGCGTCGATGTGCCGCTGCTGCTGTGGGCCGCGTGGCTTGGCGACGGTGCGGACGCGGCGGCGCTGAGGGCCGGCGACCGGGCTGTCGGTCCCTGGCGGGCGCGGGCCGTACGGCCGTTGCGGGCGTTGCGGCGCCATCTCCGCCATACCGTTGCCGGGCTGGATGGGGATGCGCAGGAAGCCTGGCGCAGTTCCGCAAAGCGGCTGGAGATCGACGCGGAACGGATGGCGCTGGGCATTCTGGCCGGGATCGGCCGGCGGAACGGACGCGCGAACCTGGTTCCCTTTGCCGCCATGTTCGGCCTGGAACGCAGCTCCCCCGAGCTGAGGCTGATAGAGGCGGCGGCGCGCCGGCTTGCTTGAGTGCGCGCGGCCCGCTTCCGGTCAGACTTCCCAGGCGGGCGGGCGTTTTTCCAGGAAAGAGGCGGCGCCCTCGCGGCCTTCGTCGCTGGCCCAGCTCTCGGCGAAGGCGTAGAGGCCATCGATTCCCAGCGCATCGGGGCCGCTGCGGTCGTAGAGGTCGAGCGCGTGCTTGACGGCCGCGGCCGCGCCGGGCGCTGCACCGAGGCAGCCGGCAACGGCCGCATCCACGGCCCCGTCGAGTTCCCCGTCAGGCACGGCGCGGTCGATGAGGCCGATGCGCTGGGCTTCGGCCGCGTCGAAGGTCTCTCCGGTGAACAGGTATCGCTTGTAGGCTGCCGTG
>JAPOZD010000072.1:18525-24394 GCA_026706245.1 Alphaproteobacteria bacterium | reverse complement strand
GGGGCGCCGGGCGCATCCAGACGGTCAACAGCCGCCACAGCCGGCTCGAGAATTTCCTGCGCAGGCGGCGCGGCATCGCCACCGAACACCTCGACGCCTGTCTCAGGCGGTTCCATCTCGTCGCTGTCGGCGACCGGCCACTGCCGGGAGCGTGTCTCGAGGCGGCGATGGCGGAGCCATGCCTGCGTTTCGCAAATTGAGCCGAATCTTTTTGGCTAATTTCCCCAAACCTGGGGACGCGAGAAGTTCTGAAATCTGCCAACACTTGTGCTGGCAGGAGCCGAGGAACCGGGCGCAACGACGTCTCGCCGTTTCCGCCGGGAGCCGTTGACAGCGAGTGTGCAAAGGACGCCCGTGAGATGCGGTATGGGGAGATGTGAGATGCAAGCACGCTACCTGATCCTCGGCTGGATGGCGTTCGCACTGGTTGTGTTGGCCGTGGGCGATGCTCGTGCCTCGTGCACCGGCAGCAACCGTGTGAGTCGCGACAACTCCGAGTGCCTGCACGGCTGGTGGAACAATCGGAGCTGGCCGAACAACTCGACCTTCGCCGCGCAGAACACGTGTCCGGGCTGGGGGCGGGTCGTCGCGAAGATCGACATCAAGAACGCCAGCGACCGGACGTGGTACCTCGGCGACAGCACGGTGCGGCGCGGCGACACGTCGAGCCGGGTCCGGGACATCTGGTGCTGCAAGGACCTCGGCGACAAGATGTGCAACAAGGCCGACCGCGTCACGTCGGATAGCTGCAAGTCGCAGTTCGAGGCGAGCAACGCCGACGACGACTGCGATCTCGACGGCGATCCGACGACCGACGAGACGAGTTGCAAGTTCAAACTGTCGTGCACCTTCACGGACACGGCCGGCGAGGATCACAGCTATACCACCTCCAACTACAGCGTGTCCTGGGGTCTCGCCGACAGCATGGAGTTCTGCGTTGACACGGCTGCTGCGCAGCCGCGCATGTGGATGTCCGTCTACAACTGCTGAGTGCTGGTGCAGCATGACCGGAACACGCGGGCGGGGCCAGGTGCCAGGCGTTTCGGGACGCCCTATCTGGTCCCTTCCCTCTGCTGAATAGAACAGCCGATTCCGACCGAGTCGCGAGAGAGGACGAGAACGAGCGGGGCCACCGGGCGAGGCGTCCGAACCCTTCCGGCTGAACTCAGGCTGCAACGCTTGTTTCTGGACCAGCTGGACCGGCAAGTCCGGCGATCTCGGGCGTGCGGGGGAGGGGGGCGAACGCGGAGCTGCTGGCTCGAGGCCGGCGACTACAGGCCAGAGCGGCGGTGATGCCGGGACCTCCTTCGGCCTATGTCGAGGGCCACGCCACGGCGCGCCCGGTCGATCCGGACGCCGCCGACACCTACATCGCGCACACCACGATCGGCGATCCCGAACTCGATCCGGTGATGGAGGAGCTTGCCGATCTGCCGCCCGCCGACATGGGACGGTTCATCGCCGCGGGCATCGACCGCCAAGCCGGGATACTGCGCGAAGCGCCAGGAGCGCTGCGCGACTTCTTCGAGGGTATCGACGGTGCCCCCGGCTGGGTCGACCACGAGAGCTTCAAGCCCGGCGTGCGGGCCTTCCACGCAAACGCCACCTCGATCCTGGACGCCTTCGTGGCGGGTACGCTGATCGAGGGCTTTGCAACCACCATCAGCAAGTCGTTCTTCATGACCGGCCGCGTGATGGAGAGGGGCGTCAGGCGGCTGCGGCAGAACAATCGCCACCAGGTGGAGATCTTCTACCCCGAGGGGCTGCGGCGGGAGAACGACGGCTGGAAGCTGTCGGTCAGGATCCGGTTCGTCCATGCCCAGGTGCGGCGCCTGCTGGCGAGTTCCGGAGAGTGGGACGAGGATGTCTGGGGGACGCCGATCAGCGCGGCCAACCTGGGTTACGCCATCGCCTGCTTCTCCGCGCGGACCCTGGTTCACTCGACCGCGCTGGGTGCCCGCTACAGCCGTGAACAGCGCGAGGGCTACCACGCGGTCTGGCGATATGTCGGCCATCTGATGGGGATTCCCGAGAGCGTCCTCTACACGACGGAGGAGGAGGCGCGGCACATGTTCAGGATCGGCCTCCTCTGCGAGCCCGACCCCGCCGACGAGTCGGTGATCATGGCGAACGCGCTGATCAATTCCGCTCCCCTGGTCGCGGACATCACGGACCCCGCCGAACGCAGGGCCCTGGCCAGGGACATCATATTCCCGATATCCCGTGCTTTGGTCGGGAAGGATCTCGCCGACTCGCTGCATTTCCCGGCGTCGACGAAGCTGAAGTGTTACAGGACTCTGTTCCTGTATCGGCTCGATACCAGGCTCAGGCGCAGCTTTCCGCGCTTGTTCAAGGACGGCAAGACCACGATGGAGACGGTCTTCAACGCGTCCTTGTACGACCCCGGCGGCCACAGCTACAACCTGCCCGACCACGTCGAGTCGGAGCTGTCCTCGCCCTGGTGAGCGCGCTCGTGCCACGGCATCGGCGATCAATGGCCGCTCCGGCAACACGGGCGGCGCCGGAAAGCTGCGGCGGAAATCGTACATGTGCGGGCGGACCTGCCGGCCGATCTCCAGCAGGTCCCGGAAGCCTTCAGTCGTCACCAGCGCCACCCGGCCGCCCTTGCCCTGGAGCAGCGCGTTGGTGGCGACCGTCGTGCCGTGGGCGAGCCGGGAAACCTCGCCGAGGGCGATCCCGCAGGCGTCCGCCATCTCCCGCATGCCCTCCAGGATGGCGCGGCTCGGATCGTCCGGCGTCGAGGGGCGCTTGAAGACATGGGTTTCGCCGGTCCGGTCGTTAGAAGTCGGTGAAGGTGCCGCCCACATCCACCCCGACGATCCAGGACCCGCCCTCCGGTCTATTCACGCTCCGACCCCGCTCCCATGCGACTTTCCCCCGGCTGCCCGGTTCTCCCGGCGCTGCCTCCAATCTGGCAACCGGGCCCGCGCCCGTCATGGGCGGGGTCGCCTGCTTGCAATATGCTGTCTGGAATGGCAAAGTGCGGTCATGCCGGTCCAGATCACGATAAGGGGCGTTGCCGAGGAGGTTCGCGACGAGCTCGCACTGCGGGCGGCGGAGCGCCGGCAGTCCATGCAGGAATTCCTGCGCTGCGAACTGGAGCGCATAGCGTCCCGGCCGTCCGTCGAGAGCTGGCTTCGGGGCGTGCGGCGGCGCAAGGATGCGGCCGGCAGCCGCGTGCGGCCTTCGGACATTCTGCGGGCCCGCGACGCGGACCGTAAGTGAACGCTGTCGTCGATGCGTCGGCGGTGGTCGCTGCGCTGGTCGACTCCGGGGCCCACGGCGAATGGGCGGAGTCGATTGTGGCTGCGAATGCCCTGGCCGCGCCGGAACTGGTGCTGGCGGAGTCCGCCAATATCCTGCGCCGCATGGAGCGGGCGAACATCGTGTCCCGGATCGAGGCGAATGGCGCGCAGGCCGACCTGCTTGGAATGGCCATCGAACTGTTTCCCTTCGCGCCGTTCGCCCGCCGGGTCTGGGAGCTCCGCAGCAATCTGACGAGCTACGACGCCTGGTATGTGGCGCTGGCCGAAGCGTTGGATTGCCCGCTCGCGACGCTGGACGGGAAGCTCACTCGCGCGCCCGGCCCGAGATGCGGCTTCATCGTCCCGGCGCGGGCGTGACACCGGCAGCGGCACGCGGCTGTTCCCCGCCTTCGGGGTTCCGGTGGCGCGAAGGAACAAACTGCGCTAGTTTCGAACCATGACCGGAAGAAAGCGCGACCCTGTCTTTCGCCGAAGCTTCGATGCGCATGGACTGCTTGCCGAGGCAGCGCACCTCCAGGCGATCGAGGAGAACCCTCTGTCGCCCGACGAGTTGGCCATGTTCGACATGTTCGAACGCGAGCGTTGGGCTCCCGAGGATCGTCGCGCGTATATCGAACGTCAGTTCAGGGGCCGCGGGCGAACAGCCGCGGCGGAATGAACGACCCGGACTACTGCTATCCGCCGACGTTCACGGTTCTCCGAAACAAGCTGGGTATCCGCGATGCTCGAACGTTGGAAACAGCGGAGCGGCAGTTCGTCACCCAGCGGCTTCTCGAAGCAGTGCCCGAGGGCGACTTCGACCTGACCCATCTTCGCGCCATTCACCGCCATCTGTTCCAGGACATATTCGACTGGGCGGGAGAACTCCGCACGGTGGAGATGGCCAAGGGCAGCAGCCGGTTCCAGCCGAGACGGTTCATCGAGACCGGCATGGCCGACATCCACCGCCGCATTGTGGCCGCCGGATACTTCAGGGGGCTGGAACCCGATGCGTTCGCAGTCAGCGCCGGCTCCACGTCTCGGGGATGTAAACCATGTCCATCCGTTCCGCGAAGGCAATGGGCGCACGCAACTCCAATATCTGAAACAACTTGCCGGACACGCGGGGCACGTATTGGACCTCAAGAGGCTTGACCGCGCCGACTGGCTGGATGCGTCACGTCGTTCCAACGTGGGTGACCATGAAGCCACGATGCGGTGCATCCTGTACGCGCTGGTGTGAGCCACCGACTTCAGAGGACGCTTGTGGCTAGTTTTCGGTCGGTAATTCCGGTCGCTCGACGAGTGCGGGTTCCGACCGGTGAAGCCGTCTGCTAAGGTCCGCGCTCGGTTCGACCTTCCGGAGGGGGGCGGTGGCGAAACGCTTCGAGGATGCGCTCGGCGATCTGCCCAGGCTGAAGCGGCTTATCCAGGCGAGCGAGTTCGACCTTGTCGTGGCCGCCTCGCCCGAGAACGTCCTCTACACGAGCGATGTGTTCATCTCGACGCAGGTCGATATCCGCGACCGGTTGGCGTTGGTTGTCTGGGACGGGGTGCGCGAGCCGGTCTTCATCCTCTGCCGGGTGGAGGAGGGCTTCGCGCGGGAGGAAGGCTGGATTACCGACATCCGCGCCTACAAGGAGTTCGTCACCTCGCCCATCGACATGCTGGCGGAGGTCATCGACGAGCTGGGGGCGTCGCGCGGGCATGTGGGGCTGGAGCTCGACTACCTGCCCGCGATCTACTACGAGCGCCTGCGCGCGCTGTTGCCGAATGCGCGGTTCGGAAGGGCGGAGCCCGTCTTCGACCGGGCGCGCGTCATCAAGACGCCGCGCGAACGCGACCGTCTGGCCGAAGGCTTCCGGGGCACCGAGCGGGCGTTGAAAGAGGCCTTCCTGGCGACCCGGCCGGGCGACACGGAGCGGGACATGTGCTTCCGCCTCGCCGACGGCATCCTGCGCCACGGCGCGGAGTCGGTGGCGTTCACGCATATCAATGGCGGGCCCAATACCGGCTTTCCGCACAAGGACCCGTCCGACTACCGCGTGAAGCGCGGCGACATCCTGAAGGCGGACGCGGGCGGGCGCTATGGGCGCTACTACTCGAATGTCGGCCGCACCGCCAAGCTCGGGCCGCTCAACGACGAGGACCGGTCCTGGTGGTCGCGCCTGCGCGAAATCCACCACGAACTCATCGACATGGTCCGGCCGGGAAACACCGGGCGGCAGTTGTTCGAGCGCGCGACCGCGCTGCATGAGCGGCACGGCATTCCCTTCCCCTACGCGCATAACGGGCATGGGCTCGGGCTTCTGGTGCATGAACGCCCGCTCATCAGCCCGCATGAAGACATGGCCTTCGAGCCGGGTATGATGAGCACCATCGAGACGCGCGTGCGCTGGGTCGGGAAGTGCGGCTACCACATGGAGGATTTGCTTGAAGTGACCGAGGGCAGCCCCGTGCTGCGGTCCGACTATTTCGACAATGAGGAAATTCTGGTCGTCGATGCCTGATTGGCGGGCGGGACGGCCTTTAACGGGAGCAACCTGAAAAGCAAGGGAGACATCATGCTCAAGAGAGTTGCACTGGCCGCGCTGGCGGCGTCG
>JAPOZD010000072.1:5515-18515 GCA_026706245.1 Alphaproteobacteria bacterium | reverse complement strand
CGGCCGGCACGGCGGCTGCGTATCCGGACAAGCCGATCACGCTGATCGTGCCCTACAAGGCGGGCGGCACCACGCACACCAAGTCGATGGTGCTCTCCAAGGCGCTCGGCAAGGAGCTCGGCGGCACGGTCGTGGTCAAGACCCGTCCGGGCGCCGGCAGCGCCGTGGGCGTGACCTTCCTGTCCAAGGCGAAGCCCGACGGCCACACCATTGCCTACACCGATCTCGGCAACCTGATCTGGAACCCGATGACCAAGAAGGACGTGGCCTACAAGGTCGGCGACCTCCGGCTCATCGCAGGCATCAGCGAATACCAGTCGGCGCTCATCACCACGCCGGACAAGCCGTTCAAGACGCTCGACGAGCTGCTGGAATACTCGAAGACCACCCCGGTCAATGTCGCCGACATGGGCGGCATGTCGAAAGTGTTCCTGAACTACATCGCGGCCAAGGAGAACGTGAAGTGGACGGCGATCCCGACGCGCGGCGGCGGCGAGATGGTGCCGTTCCTGCTCGGCGGCAAGATCGACTTCGCCTTCAGCGGCGGCATCCACCAGAAGCACGGCGACAAGATGATCGTGCTGGCCTCCTTCCTCGCAAACGGCCTGGCGAAGGACCCCGAGGCGCCCACCACCCAGGAGCGCTACGGCATCGCCATGCCCGGCAATTCGGTGCTGGTGGCCCCGGCGGGCATTTCCGACGAGATCGCGATGAAGCTGGAAGCGGCGGCCAAGGCGGCGATGGACGATCCGGACTTCACGCAGGTGCTGCAGAACATCCAGTTCCCGAAGCGCTATATCCCGTCGTCCGACATCTCCGACTTCGCGGCCAAGGTCACGAAGAGCCTTGAGGAGGTCGTCGCGGCGACGCAATAGGCCCGAGGGCCGGGAGCCGGAGCGCCTCCGGGTGCTCCGCGCCCCTTTTCGTCATGCCTTCTTCTCGTCATGCCCGGACTTGTTCCGGGCATCTCCCTCCGCTGTTTCGGCCGGGCGGCCGCATGGATGCCCGGATCAAGTCCGGGCATGACGGAGGGGGAAGGGGCGTCGGGGTACGAACGGAGGGGAGCATAGCCGTATGAGGCCGCGCCCTTGAGAACGACCCACATATGGGCAGGAGTGCTGCTCGTCCTGGCGTCGGTCTGGTGCCTGTTCTGGCTCATTCCGGACAACACCTATCCGCCCGACAGCGAACTCGACCTGGCACCCTCCCTGGTGCCGTCCATCGCCATCGGCGCGTGCCTGATCCTGGCGGTGGTCATGGCGGTGCAGGCCATTTTCGGCGGCAGGAGGGTCGAGGCCGGCGAGGACCATCTGGACGAGGAATTCGGCGAGGACGCGACGGGCGCGAGCCGCCATGTGTTGCTGAACCTGCTCATCTGGTCGGCGGTCGCCTGCGCGTCCTGGTACCTGATCGAGCATGTCGGCTTCGAGCCGGCCATGGCGCTCTTCATGGTGGCGACCATGCTGTTCGTCGGCGCCAGAAACCCCTGGGTCATCGCTCTGGTCTCGATTGCGACGCCGGTCGTGCTGTCGCAGGCGGCCTACCAGTTCTTCAACACCGAACTCCCGGCCTTCTGGCGCTGAGCGCGGCGGGAACGGGGGCGCGCATCGCATGGACATACTCAACAGCATGCTTGGCGGCTTCGAGGCCGCTTTCACGCTCGTCAACCTCGCCTATATCTGCGTCGGCATCGTGCTCGGCATCATCTTCGGCGTGCTGCCGGGGCTCGGCAGCGTCACCGCGCTCGCCATGCTGATCCCGATCACCTTCTATTTCACGCCGCTCGCCGCCATCGCCTTCCTGGTCGGCATCAACAAGGGCGGCACATCGGGCGGTGCCATCCCGGCCATCCTCATCAATGCGCCCGGAACGCCGGAAGCGGCGGCGACCGCGCTCGACGGCTATCCGCTCGCCAGGCAGGGCAGGCCGGAAAAGGCGATGAAGACGGCGCTCTACTCCTCCGTCTTCGGCGACACTTTTTCCGACATCGTCCTCATCCTGCTTGCCGCGCCCTTCGCGGCCATCGCGCTGACTTTCGGGCCGAACGAGCTCACCACCATCATCCTCTTCTCCTTCACCATGATCGCGGCGCTGGCGGGCCGCTCGCTGGTAAAGGGGCTGATCGCGGCGGCGCTCGGGCTGTTCCTCAGCACCTGGGGCCTCGACCCGGTGGACAGCACCGAGCGCATGACCTTCGGCACCATTTACCTCTTCGACGGCATTCCGCTCCTGCCCTTCGCCATCGGCACGCTGGCGCTGAGCTCCGTCCTCTCGCAGCTTTACGACATGCGCCGCGACAGGGGCAAACCGCCTCCGCCGCCGCTGCCGCCGGCCTCGCAGTTCCGGGCCGAGAACCGCATCGCGCCCCGCGAGTTCTGGGGCAATTGGAAGACGCTCATCCGCTCCGCCTGCATCGGCACCGGCGTCGGCATCCTGCCGGGCCTGGGTGTCACGCTCGCCGCCTTCCTCGGCTACGGCGCCGCCCGCCGCGCCTCGCCGCGCGGCGACAATTTCGGTAAGGGCGAGCTTGAGGGAATCCAGGCGACGGAAGCGGCGAACAGCGCCGTGGTCGGCTCTAACCTCATTCCCACCATCGCGCTCGGCATTCCCGGCAATGTGGCGGCGGCGCTGCTCATCGGCGCGTTCATGATCCACGGCGTCGTGCCGGGGCCGCTGATGATGGTGAACCACGCCGAGCTCATCTACTCCATCTTCGCATCCATGTTGATGGCCAATCTCGTCCATCTCATCATCGGGCGCGTGGGCATCCGTATCTGGGTCCAGTTCGTCAAGATTCCGAAGCACATCGTGCTGCCGACCGTCGTGCTGCTCTGCGTGGTCGGGGTCTATATCCCGACCAACTCCATGTGGGACGTGGGGATGCTCTTCCTGTTCGCGGGCGTCGGCTACCTGATGCGCAAGACGGGCTTCTCCATCGTCTGCCTGGTGATCGGCTTCCTGCTGGGCGAGAATTTCGAGATCTATCTCCGGCAGACGGTGCTCATCAACAAGGCGGACCTGACCGTCCTGCTGACGAACCCCATTTCGCTCGCCTTCCTGCTGCTTACGGTGTTCTTCATCTGGCATTTCGGCATTCGCGTGCCGCTCCGGCAGAAGCGCGAGCGGGCTGCCGCCAGGGAATCCGACGCGGCATCCGACTGACCCCCCACTCCGTTTCATCCCCCGAGGCGAGGCGCCATGTCCGACCGGCCGAACATCCTCTTCATCACCTCCGACCAGCAGCGCGCCGACTGCTACGGCTTCGCCGGGCGGCGCGTGAAGACGCCGCATCTGGACCGGCTGGCGGCGGAGGGGACGCATTTCGATGCCTGCATCACGCCGAACCTGGTGTGCCAGCCCTCGCGGGCCTCCATGCTGACCGGCCTTCTGCCGCTCACCCACGGCGTGGCGGACAACGGCATAGACCTGCGCCCGGAGACGGGCGAGCGCGGCTTCGCAACGGCGCTGAACGCCCGGGGCTACGACACGGCCTTCATCGGCAAGGCGCATTTCGCGACCAGCAGCACCTTCGCGCCGACCGGCACGCCGGAATGCGCCCACAGCACGGCAGATTTCGACCCGTCCTGGTTCGGGCCCTATATGGGCTTCAGCCATGTCGAGCTGATGGTGCTGGGGCACTGGTTCCACCATCGCAGGGAGGCCTTTACACCGCCGAACGGGCAGCATTTCGAGCGCTGGGCGTTCGAGGAGGCGGGCTATCCCGACATCTTCGACCTCTGGGCGGCCGAGACCCGGCCGGGCACGGGCGCGGCGCAGACATGGAGCTCCGGCTTGCCGGCCGCGACGCACAGCAGCGCATGGTGCGCCGACCGCACCATCGAATGGCTGCAGAACCGCAAGCCGGAGACGCCTTTCTGCGCCTGGGTGTCCTTCCCGGACCCGCACCATCCCTTCGACTGCCCGGAGCCCTGGAGCCTGCTGCACCATCCGGACGAGGTGGAGCTGCCGGCGGAAGGCGGGAAGGACCTCGACCGCCGTCCCTGGTGGCACCGGGCCTCGCTGGAGAGCGAGCCTGCGCTGGCCGACCCGAGCCTCCGCGATTTCCGGGCCAAGCTCTCGCGCGTGCCGGACCAGACGGAAGCGCAGCTGCGCGAGATGACGGCGAATTATTACGGCATGGTCTCGCTGATCGACCATTCCGTCGGGCGCATCCTGATCGAACTCGACCGGCTGGACATGCGCGGCAACACCGTCGTCGTCTATTCCACCGACCACGGCGACCTGCTGGGCGACCACGGCCTCTACCTGAAGGGCCCGACGCCCTATGAAGCGCTGCTGCGCGTCGGCCTGATCGCCCGCGGCCCCGGCATCCCGGCCGGGCGGGTGGCGCATGACCCGGTTTCCACGCTGGATCTGCCCGCAACCTTCTGCGACTACGGCGGCACGGCGCTGGACGAACGCGCCCAGTCGGAGAGCCTGCGCGGCCTGTTCGAGAATGCGCCGGACGCCGGGCGCGAGGTGGCCTACAGCGAGTGGAATGTGAATGCGAGCCGCTGCGGCGTGCCGCTGGAGCTGCGCACCGTGCGCACGAAGACGGCGAAGCTGACCCTGGAGCTGGGTTCCGGCGCGGGCGAGCTTTACGACCTCGCCAACGACCCGCATGAAATGGACAACCGCTTCGACGATCCGGGCGCGGCTGCGCTCCGGCGCGGGCTCGAGGAGATGCTGCATGCGCGGCCGGGCGAGGTTCTGGAGACGTTCGACGAACCCGTCGGCATGGCCTGAGGCCCCGGTTCAAAACGCGGGGCCCATGCTCTAAAAGGACGCGGCAACGCACATCCCCGAGGGCCGGCTCCCATGCGCGAAGCGTCGATAGCGCGGAAAACGACCGAAACCGAGATCGATGTCCGGATCCGCCTGGACGGCGAGGGCCGCTACAGCGTCTCGACCGGCGTCGGCTTCCTCGACCACATGCTCGAACAACTGGCCCGGCACGGTCTCGTCGATCTCGAGATCGCCGCGAAGGGCGACCTGCATATCGACGCCCACCACACGACGGAAGACACCGGCATCGCCGTCGGGCAGGCCGTGTCCGCCGCGCTCGGCGACCGGAAGGGCATAAGGCGCTACGGCCATGCCTATGTGCCGATGGACGAAGCCCTGGTGCGGGTCGCGCTCGACCTGTCCAACCGGCCCTACCTTATCTGGCATGTGGAGATGCCGACCGAGAAGCTCGGCATCATGGACACGGAGCTTTTCCGGGAGTGGTTCCAGGCCTTCGCGCAACATGCCGGCGCGACGCTGCATGTCGAGTGCCTCTACGGGACGAACACGCACCATATCGTCGAAGCCTGCTACAAGGCGCTGGCGCGGGCGCTGCGCGCGGCCGTCGAGATCGACCCGCGCCGGAGCGACGCCGTGCCGTCCACCAAGGGCAGCCTCTGAGCGCCGCAATGCGCATCTACACGATCCACCACCGCAGCCGGGGCATCCTGGAAGAGCCCGAAATTCGCGCCGTCAAGGAAGGCTTCTGCTGGCCGGCGCTCCTCTTCGGGCCGCTCTGGGCGGCCTGGCGCGGAGACTGGGCGGTTGCGGCGGCGCTGCTGGCGGCGCTTGCCGTCGCGGCCGTTCTTGCGGATGCGCTCTTCTGGCTTTCGGCGCCGCTGCTGCTGTTGATTGCGCTGACGGCCGGCTTCGAGGGCAACGAGTTTGCGCGGCGGCGCCTCGGCCGGCGCGGCTTCGCCGAAACCGCGCTCGCGGCCGGGCGCAATGCCTCCGAGGCCGAAGCGCGCTTCCGCGCCCGGTCCGCGCCTTGAGCACCGCCATCGTCGATTACGGGTCCGGCAATCTCCGCTCGGCGGAAAAGGCGTTTGCGCGCGCGCTCGACGAAAACGGCGGCCGGGGCCCGGTGGTGGTGACGGCCGACCCCGACAGGGTGGCGGGCGCCGACCGGATCGTGCTGCCCGGCGTCGGCGCGTTCGGCGACTGCCGCGCGGGCCTGTTCGGCCTCGACGGCATGGCGGAGGCGCTCGAGGAGGCGGTGGTCGCGCGCGGCCGGCCCTTCCTCGGCATCTGCGTCGGCATGCAGCTGATGGCCGAACGGGGGCTGGAGCACGGCGTGCATGAGGGCCTCGGCTGGCTGCGGGGCAGCGTCGTGGCGCTGGAGCCCGGCGACCCGGCCCTCAAGGTGCCGCATATGGGCTGGAACGGCCTGTCGGCGGTGGCCGACCATCCCGTGCTGGCCGGCCTCGAAAACGGCGGCCATGTCTATTTCGTGCATTCCTACCGGTTCGAGCCGGCGGAGGAGGACGACATGCTGGCCGAGAGCGACCATGGCGGGCGCTTCGCCGCCGTTGTCGGTCGCGGCAATTTGATCGGCACGCAATTCCATCCCGAGAAGAGCCAGGTATATGGATTGCGTCTCATCGCGAACTTCCTCGATTGGCGGCCCTGAGATGAAGGACATTCGGGTAGAGCTCCTCAAGTCGCTCGAAGGGACCGACCTGTTCGATCTCTGCGAGGCGACCGACGCGGCGATACTGGACGGCGGCGGATTCGGTTTCGTGTCCCCGCCGAAACGCGACTGGCTCGAACGCTACTGGGAGGGCGTGCTGCTGGTGCCGGAGCGCAGCCTGTTCGTCGCCCGGCAGTCGGGCGCGATCTGCGGCTCCGTGCAGATGGTGGCGCCGCCACGCAACAACGAGGCGCAGAAGTCCATTGTCGCCGTGCAGCATCTTTTCGTGGCCCCCTGGGCGCGCGGCCTGGGCGTCGGCCGCCTGTTGATGGAGGCCGTGGAAGAGGAGGCGCGGGGACGCCGCTTCAGGGTCATCAATCTCGATGTGCGGGAAACCCAGACCCAGGCGATAGCCATGTATGAAACGCTCGGCTACAGGCGTTGGGGGGTCCACCCGAAATACGCCCATGTCCGTGGCGAGTGGGTGCCAGGCATCTACTTCTACAAGGATGTGCCGCCACCAGGAAAACGGCGCGACTGATGATCGTTTACCCGGCCATCGACCTCAAGGACGGCTCCTGCGTGCGCCTTGTCCAGGGCGATATGGGCCGGGTGACGGTGTTCAATGACGATCCCGCCGACCAGGCCGGACGGTTCAAGGCGGCGGGATTCGCCTGGCTGCATCTGGTGGACCTGAACGGCGCGGTCGAGGGCGAGCCGGTCAATGCCGAGGCCGTCGAGACCGTGCTCGGCGCCGTCGATCTGCCGGTCCAGCTCGGCGGCGGCATCCGCGACATGGCGACGATCGAGATGTGGCTCGGCAAGGGCGTGCGCCGGGTCGTGCTCGGCACGGCGGCGCTGAACGACCCGGAGCTTGTCCGCACCGCCTGCCGCCGCTTCCCGGACCGGATCGTCGTGGGCATCGACGCGCGCGACGGCATGGTCGCTACCAGGGGCTGGACGGAGACCTCTGAAACCCCCGCGCTCGATCTCGCGCTCCGCTTCGAGGACGCCGGCGTCGCGGCCATCGTGTTCACCGATATCGCCCGCGACGGCGCGCTCGGCGGCGTCAACATGGATGCGACGGTGGACCTCGCCTGGGCGCTGACCACCCCGGTTATCGCCTCGGGCGGCGTGGCGGATCATGACGACCTCCGGGCGATCTACGCCGAGCGGGATTCGGGCATAGAAGGGGTAATCTGCGGGCGGGCGCTCTATGACGGGCGGATCGACCCGGCGACGGCGCTTCGCATTGCGGCGGGCGGCGAATGCTGACCGTGCGCGTCATCCCGTGCCTGGACGTGGATGCCGGCAGGGTGGTGAAGGGCGTCAATTTCGTGGACCTGCGCGATATGGGCGATCCCGTGGAGCAGGCGCAGTTCTACGACGTATCGGGCGCGGACGAGCTCTGCTTCCTCGACATCACCGCAAGCCACGAGCAGCGCGATACGATCCTCGATGTCGTGCGCCGCACCGCCGACCGCTGCTTCATGCCGGTGACCGTGGGCGGCGGAATCCGCACGGTGGAGAACATCCGCAACCTGCTGCTGGCCGGCGCGGACAAGGTCTCTATAAACACGGCCGCGGTCGCCCGCCCGGAATTCGTGCGGGAAGCCGCGCGCAAGTTCGGCACGCAGTGCATTACGGTTGCGGTCGATGCGAAGCGCGCCGGGCCCGGCCGGTGGGAGGTCTTCACCCATGGCGGGCGGCGCCCGGCCGGCATAGAGGCGGTCGGCTGGGCGGAGCGCATGGTCTCGCTCGGGGCCGGGGAAATCCTGCTGACCTCGATGGACCGGGACGGCACGAAGGACGGCTACGACCTGGAGCTCACGCGCGCGGTCGCCGATGCGGTGCCGGTGCCTGTCATCGCGTCCGGCGGGGTCGGCTCGCTCGACCACCTCGCCGAGGGCGTGGCCGACGGCCGCGCCTCGGCCGTGCTTGCCGCCTCGATCTTCCACGACCGCATCTACAGCATCGCGGACGCCAAGCGGTCCATGGCGGCGGCCGGCATCCCGGTGCGCCCGGAGCCCCGCCCATGAGCGAGACGGATATTCTCGACCGGCTTTACGCGGTCATCGAAAGCCGGCGCGGCGCCGACCCGGAAACCTCGCGCACCGCGCGCTACTTCCTGCTGGGACGCGGGAAGATTGCGCAGAAGGTGGGAGAGGAGGCCGTCGAGACGGTCATCGAAGCGGTGCGCGGCGACCGGGACCGGCTGGTCGAGGAAAGCGCCGACCTGCTTTACCACCTGCTGGTGCTCTGGGCCGATGCGGGTATCGCGCCGGACGATGTGCGCGCCGCGCTGGCCCGGCGAGAAGGCAAACCCGATGCAAGCGAGCAATCCCCATGAGCTATGACGACGACAATATCTTTGCGCGCATCCTGCGGGGCGAGATTCCCTGCGACAAGGTGTATGAGAACGACCGGGCGCTCGCCTTTCGCGACATCGCGCCGAAGGCCCCTACCCATGTGCTGGTGGTCCCCAGGGGCCGCTACGAGACGCTGCACGAGTTCGCCGAGAAGGGCAGCGACGCCGAGCTGGCCGACTGGGTGCGCGCCATGGCGGCGGTCGCAGAGGCCGAGGGCGTTACCGATGGCGGCTACCGGGCGACCGTCAATAACGGCCGCCACGGCAACCAGGAAGTGCCGCATCTGCACGCGCACATAGTCGGCGGCCGGCAGCTCGGAGGCGCGCCGCGCGGGTGACGCCCGGCGGAGCCGCGGCGGCGATGAAAGCCGGCCGTGGCATTGCGAAGGCCCGCGCCCCGTTCAGGCGCACTCAATCGAGAATGGACTGGACCTCCTCCCAGAGAGCGATGGTCGTATCCGTAGCTGAAGCTGTGGGCGCAAGCCTGGCTGACTGACCGGCCCAGGCCTGCATGCCGGCAAGGTCGTCGGTCCTGGCGGCTTCGCTTCGCATCGCCTGTGTGAGATGCCGCTGGATCGGATATGGCGCCGGCGCCGGCGCTTCCGGGGACGCCGCTGCGAGCGCGTATCGGGTACGGATGCTTCGACCGAGGCGTCCCGAAAACGCGCGGGTGGCGATGGTGTCCTCAGGCCGGACATCGCCGAGCGCAGCCGCCCATGCCGACGGGAGTTTCGCTTCCGGCGCGCGCAGAAACCCCGTGCCGATCTGGACGGCGGAAGCGCCGAGAAGAAGCGCGGCGGAAACCCCTCTGGCGTCGGCGATGCCTCCGGTGGCGACAACCGGCGTCCGGACGGCGTCCACAACAGCCGGCACGAGCGAAAACAGGCCGACCATGTTCGGCCCGGCATCGGCTCCGTCGAATGCGCCCCGATGACCGCCCGCCTCCATGCCCTGCGCCACGATGACGTCGGCGCCGGCCTCTTCGGCCATGACCGCTTCGGCGACGGTGGTGGCGGTCGCGAACCAGCGGATCTTGCGCTGCTTCATTCGGGAGACGAATTCCGGAGGATAAAGGCCCATGATGGACGAGATCGCGGCGGGCCCGGCGTCGAGCATCGCCTCGCACTGACCGGCGAAGTCGGGCGGCGGCGTGTCGGCCGCGTCTTCCGGCGCCGCCGGACCCCAGCAGGACAGGAACTCGCGGACCGAGCGCTCATGGTCCGGATCCCGCTCCGGATCGGGGTCCGGAATCCAGGTGTTGAGCTGGAAGGCGCCGTTCGACCCCGAGCGCATTTCACGGACCCAGTCGGCAATCTGCCCGGCGCTCATCATCAACACGCCGCAGGCGCCCATTCCGCCTCCGTTCGCTACGGCGATCGACAATGAAGCCGGACAGGCTCCGGCCATCGGCGCCAGCAATATCGGCGCTTGAAGGCCATGCGCATCGGCGAACTCGCGAGCGCGCGCCATCGCCTTCCCGGAGTTGCCCATCATCCCTCCTTGTCTTGTGCGCCTGCCCCCGCGAACGCAGGGGCCGCCAGTACTAATTCTTCGCCTTGCGCGGCCTGATCCGGTTGAGAATGTCCTGCGCCCGGTGCCAGTCGGCGGAGTTTTCCGGGAGCTTGCGGACCGCGCGGCCGGCAAGGGAGGCGGCGCGGCGGACATCGCCCGTGAGGATGGCGTGTTCGGCCAGCGCAAGGTCTGCGAATTCCGATCGGCCCGACCGGCCCTCGGCGATGCCGAGCCAGTACCAGCCGCTGGCGCTTCGGGGCGTGCGGCGGACGACCTCGCGCAGGTTGCGGACCGCCTCCACGAGCGTCTCCCGCGTGCCGACCTCGATGGCGGCCCGGCCCAGTTCGACGCGGATGAGGCCGGCATGGGGAGAGAGCCGAACCGCCTGCCGGTAGGCTTCGAGCGCCTCTGCGCCGCGCCCGTTCTCGAACAGCATCTGGCCCCGGAGTTCATGAAAATAGGGGTCTTTCGGCGCTTCGGCGATCAGCCCGTCGATCAGGGCGAGCGCCTCGCGGAGCCTCGGGATGCGGTAGTAGGCGATGGCGCGGGCGTAACGCGCCGCAACGCCCTTGTCCGTGGCGTCGTAGCGCGCAAGCGTCTCCTCGGGAGGACCGAGGAATCCGTCGAGCTTGGCGATCATCCTGGCATGGCGGCGTTGAAAGTCGTCCGGCAATTTCGTCCCGGTCCAGCGGGATTGCGCCGCATGGTCGCGCACGATCCGGATACGGTCTTCGGTGAGGGGGTGGGTGCGTCGATAAACATCCCCGCCTCCTCCTGCGATCGTTTCACGGTGCTCGAGAATCCCGAGGAATTCCGCGAAGCCCTGCGATGAGACTTTCGCCCGGTCGAGATACTGCAGGGCCGCCTGGTCGGCCGCCGACTCCTCGGTGCGGGAATGGCGCAGCAGGCCGTGCTCGGCCAGCGTGATGCCGCCCGATATCAGCGCCTGCGCGACGCGCGGGTCCCCCGTTGCGATGCCGGCGGCCGCGCCGAGCGCCGTCGAGAGGATGGCCTGCGTCGTGCGCGTCTCGGCCTCGTTCCGGAGCCGGGCCAGATGGCCGCCGGCAATATGGCCCGTTTCATGCGCGATCACGGCGATGACCTGGCCGGGGCTCTCGCTGATCCGCAGCAGCCCGGTGTACAGGAATATCCGCATCCCGTTGGAAACGAAGGCGTTCACCTGGTCGCTATTCACAAGGTGCAGGCGTATGCTTTCCGGCGAGACACCGGCGGCTTCGAAGACGGGACCCGCAAAGACGCGAAGCGTTTCCTCTATTTCCGCGTCGCGGACCAGCTTGATGGACCGGGCTTCCGAAGGCGCGGCGGCCGAAAATGCAAGCAAAGCGGCGAAGAGGCCGCAGAGAAGGGATCGCATGGGCCTCATGGATGGCGACCTCGCAAGGCGTCGCGGGCAAGCTAGGCGTCGGCTCCCCTGGCGTCAATCGGCGGCGGCGTTTCTGTTCCCGCTTCTGCTGGGCGCCTGCGGGGTTGTTCCCGGCGTCGAGCAGGCTGCCGTTCCGCGCCAGACCTGGCTCGGCAGCGTCGCTGCCGGCGAGCCCAACGCCGCGCTCGCCGCACGCGATATTCTCAAAGCCGGCGGCTCGGCCGTCGATGCTGCGGCGGCGCTGGCCATGGCGCTCGCCGTAACCCGGCCGTCCCGCGCCAGCCTGTGGGCGGGCGGCGTCTGCCTCGTGAACGATTCGGAAGACGGCGATCAATGGGCTTATTCCTTCATCCACCCCGAGAGCCGGGAGGGAGAGGCGCCGCCGCCCATGCTGGTAAGAGGGCTGGCGCTCATGCACGCAGCACATGGCCGGCTGCGCTGGGGCGCGGTGCCGGCGGCGGCGGAGCGGCTGGCGCTGCTCGGCCACCGGGTGTCGCGGGCTTTCGCGCGGGACATCGAGGCTGCGCCGCTGAGCGCGGGGCCGGTCCTCTCGGGCCGGACATTGGGGGAAGGGGAGCTGCTGGCCCAGCCGGAGCTCGGGCGGATACTGCAACGGATACGCCTCGACGGGCCGGGCGCCGTCTATTCCGGGTCCCTGGCGGCGGTGCTGGTGCGGGGAGCGGCGGCTGCCGGATACCGTCTCGACGAGGCGGCGCTGGGACGCGGCGTTCCGTCGGCGCCGGAGCCGCTCACTGTCGCAGATGACCCGTGGCAGGCCTGGTTCGCCGCCGACGAGGCAAGCGCCGGGCCGGGGCAGGCTGCCTTTTGGGAGCAGCTCCTCGAGGATGGCCGGATCGATGACAGCGACCCGGCGGTGCTTCCGGTCGTGCCGGACGGCGAGGCGCAGGAAATGCCCGAGGCCGGCGGCGGGACCGGCTTCGCGGTTGTGGACGCCGACGGCCTTGCGGTCGCCTGCGGACTGACCATGAACGCGCCTTTCGGGACAGGGCGGGTGGCTGCGGGCACCGGCATAGCGATTGCGGCTCCGAGGCCCGCGGGACGGGTCGATCCCGCGCTTTCGCCGTTTCTTGTGACTCTCGAAGCCGGAGATGAAATCCGCTTCGCCGGCGCCGCATCGGGGCTTGGCGCCGGGCGAATCGGTCCGGCTGTCGCGCTGCGGACCCTGCTGGAAGCGGATACGCTCGAAGCTGCCGTTGGCCGGCCGCGCGCGGTGCGCGGCCCGGGGCAGGAGATGACGGTCGAAGCGGCGGTCCCGGAGTCCGCGCGCGCCGGGCTGCGGGAGGGCGGACTGACCGTCTCG
>JAPOZD010000072.1:0-5467 GCA_026706245.1 Alphaproteobacteria bacterium | reverse complement strand
GAATCGGCTTTGTCGCGGCGATTCGCTGCCAGGCCTGGGACCCGGGCGATCCCGGGCCGGTTTGCCGGGCCCATGCGGACCCGCGCGGCGCGGGTCTGGCGATCCAGGTCTTCGAAGAGTAGGACGCCGATGCCTTTTCATGTGTCCCGGCGGGGCGGAATCGACCCGTTCATCGTCCTGCAGGTGCTGCGCGCGGCCGGCGAACGCGCGGCGGCCGGCAAGGCGGTATTTCCCCTCCAGATCGGGCAGCCGAGCACGCCCGCGCCGGCCGGCGCCCGGGAGGCGGCAAAGGCCGCGATCGACGACCGGGTGCTCGGCTATACGGACGCGCCCGGCATCGAGGCGCTGCGCCGGCGTATCGCGCTTCACTACCGCGAGCATTACGGGCAGGAGGTCGCCCCGGAGCGGGTGTTCGTCACAACGGGGTCGTCCGGCGGGTTCGTGCTTGCCTTTCTCGCCGCCTTCGACGCCGGCGCGCGGGTGGTGCTTACCGACCCGAGCTATCCCTGTTACCGCAACATGCTGGGCGCGCTCGGCATCGAGACCGTGCAGGTGCCGACGGGGCCGGATACGTGCTTCCAGCCGACGCCCGAGCTTCTGGAACGGGTCGAGGGGCCGATAGACGGGCTGGTGGTCGCGAGCCCGTCGAATCCGACGGGCTCCATGCTGCCGCCGGAAACGCTCGCCCGCCTGGCGGCCTGGTGCCACGACCGCGGCGTCCGCCTGGTCTCGGACGAGATCTACCACGGCATTGCATACGGCATGGAGGAGGCGACGGCGGCCGGCTCGCCCTCCGCCATCACCGTCAACAGCTTCTCGAAATACTTTTCCATGACCGGCTGGCGGATCGGCTGGCTGGTATTGCCGGAGGACCTCACGGTCGCGGTGGAGCGGCTCGGCCAGAACCTGTTCCTGAACACGCCCACAGTGTCCCAATACGCCGCGCTCGCCGCCTTCGACTGCCGCGAGGAATTGGAAGGCAATGTCCGGCGCTACGCCCGCAACCGGGAGATCCTGCTCTCCGCCCTGCCGGCGATGGGCATCCCCGATTTCGCGACGCCGGACGGCGCCTTCTACGTCTATGCCGATATCGGCCACCTGACGAATGACAGCATGGCCTTCTGCCAGCGGCTGCTGGACGAAACCGGCGTGGCGATCACCCCCGGCGTCGATTTCGACCGGGAGCGCGGCAACCGCACCGTCCGCCTCAGCTACTGTGCCGCGACCGAAGATGTCGAGGCGGCGATGGACCTGCTCGCCTCCTTCCTGCGCCGGGCGGGATAGGGGAGACCGGGCCGAAATCCCTCTCCCCTTGGGAGAGGGCAGGGTGAGGGGCCGCTTCCGCCAGCGGAAGCGGCGGGCGCAAGCCCCGGCAGAGACCCGTCACGCCGAGAGAGAGCCCCCTCCCGGCCTCCCCCGCAAGCGGGGGAGGAAGAAGACAAGGAGCAAGCGGAGGAGGAGAAAGGAGCGGGCGGAAGGAGCAGCCGCCTTCGCAGGAAAGCCCTCTCCCTCTGGGAGAGGGTGGGGTGAGGGGCCGCTTCCGCCAGCGGAAGCGGCGGGCGCAACCCCCGGCAGAGGCCCGCGACGGAAAGCGGCCCCCACCCGGCCTCCCCCGCAAGCGGGGGAGGAGAAGACAAGGAGCATACAAGGGGGAGAAGAGCGGCGGTCGCGGGGAAACCTCACGGCGGCTATCGGCGCAAGATTCGAGCGACGACTGCCGGTATATGGCTGCGCGGGCGGCGCTGTTTCAATCCAGCGGATAGCGTATCGATCTTCGGCCGGTCCGCCGCCCCGGCGCGGTTTTCCGTCGGGACAACGGCTGCGGTTCGTTCGTCGCCGGCATCTGTAATAGTCTCCTATAAATTGCGGCCCGCATCGGACGAGTCCTTTCGCGCCGTATCGAGAGCTATTTCCAGAAGGCTTCTCACCATTGCAAGGCGGGTTTCCTGCGGGTTCCTGTCGTAAATCCGGTCATCGAACAGCTCGTCATGAGCGCGCATGGCCCGGAGCGCCTTCGGGAGAAATGCAAGTCCCGCTTTCGTTAACTGCGTTCTCCCGACCTGCCGGGGTTCGCGCGGCCAGGAGGTTTCGAGTAATTTCCGGCCCAGGGATTTCTCTATAGCGAGAATATGCTGCGTGACGCTCTGGCGGGGAATGCCCAGGCGGCGGGCGGCTCTCGTGCTGCTTTTTTCCTCCACCATCGCCAGGAAAGAACGAAGGAATTTCATATTAATAATAGGATTTATATATTGCATGGTCGCAGAATGGGCATTATGAGAAATTGCCTTTTTGCGACTGCAAGCCTGGCGTTCGTCAGCAGCCCCGCAATGGCGGCCGACATGCTGTCGGTCGGCGTCGGCGGCTACATGCAGCAGTGGTTCGGCTTTGCCGACCGCGACGATGACGGCGTGGACGGCGGCTGGGCCGCCCAGTCGGACAGCGAGATCCATTTCAAGGGCTCGCTCGAAGCCGACAGCGGGCTCAAGTTCACCGTGCATGTCGAGCTCGAAGGCGACCGGGGCAGCAACGCCATCGACGAGTCCTATGCGCGCGTCAGCGGCGAGTTCGGGCAGATCGAGTTCGGCGCGCGCGACCATGCCATGGTGCGCATGCACTCCGGCATCAGCGATGTCGGCATCGGGCTGACCGCGGGCGACACGCAGAAGTGGATTCCGGGCTTCTATCTCGACACTTACGGCCACGCCATCGGCAACGCCCGGAAGCTGAACTACATCACGCCGCGCGTTTCCGGCGTGCAGGTCGGCGTGTCCTATGCGCCGGACGACACCGCCCAGGACGCCAACACGGGCGCGCCGATGGACAATGAGAAGGCCGGCTGGGGCGCCGCCGTCAACTTCAAGCAGGATGTCGGCGACATGGCCGTCACCTTCTCGCTCGGACACAAGAGCACGGACACGGCGGGCGCGAAGGTCGAATACATGTCCACGATGGCGCCCGCCGCCAGCGCGACCGACATGCGGCTCAGCCAGGCCGAACTCGCCATGCACAAGGCGGCGTGGGAGAAATACGAATATCTCGACCAGAACGTGGACAAGAACAAGGTCAAGACGCTCGGCGCCGACGCTGCTGCGCAAGCAACCGGATTCACGGCTATCGCCCAGGACGGTCTCGCAGGCCGGGCCGCGATCATGGGCGCCACCTCTTCGATGACGAAGGGCGATGCCTCCACCTACACCAATGCCGGCGTGGGCGTCGGCTTCGGGGCGTTCAAGTTCAATGTCGCCTACGCCACCGTCGATGGCGGCGCCTACAAGGCGATGTCGATGCCGGTCAAAATGACGGGCGCGGAAATGTGGGCGCGGGCGCAAGACAGTGACGCCACGACGACTACTGCCTACAAGAGTGACGGCGACGCAGCCACCAGCGCGGACGATACGGCGTATCTCATCGACACGGCCCACATGTTCGACCACGACATGAACCCCAAGACCGACAAGGTGGCCGAGGCCCCGAAGTCCGGAGAAACCGCGGCCGTCAACGACATGGCCAACGAGACCTGGGCGGGTTCGAAGATCGTCGAGGACGAGTCGAAGAACTACGATGTCTGGGGCGTGAGCGTCACCTACACGGACGGCCCGATGGCGGTGAGCCTCGGCCATATGGCGCATGAGGACGACGCCGGCGGCGAGCGCACGGCGACCATGTTCTCGGCCAGCTACAGCCTGGCGCCGGGCGTGGCGTGGAAGAGCTCGGTCTTCACGGTCGAGGACACGACCAGCCACGCGAAGGTGACCAACGGCAAGAACGAAGGCACCGGCTTCGTGACGGGCATCACGCTCGGCTTCTGATCGAAGCTCGCTGAAAGGGCGGCGGCGGCGTCATGGGTCGTATCCCCGACCCTCCTTCCGCTGCGGCCGTCCGGGGTGGCGTTGGTGTTGCAACGGCGCCACCCCATCTCCCTCAAATTGGGTAATTTCCCATAATGCCAATTCTGCGACCGGCGTCCGGAATTGCTTTTCTCATTTCCGAATTCCTTCCGGTAACAGCCGTTCAGGATTGAACGGCGCGATAATGCTGCCCGTCCGTTATCGCGGTTGCAATCCGTCGAATGCCGATTTTCGGGACCTGTTGCGAAAATGCAACAGCATGGTGCCGGGATGCCCCTCCGCCATGCCCGGACGCCCCCTCCGTCATGGCCGGACTTGTTCCGGCCATCCATGCGGCCGCCGCCGCGATGGCCCCGAGGGAGATGCCCGGAACAAGTCCGGGCATGACGAAACGAGGGTCGGGACGCCGGGCGCCGGTCCGGGCTTCGACTCAACCGGACCCTTCAGAACCCGATGCAATCCGGGCCATGCGCCCTGCCCGAAATTCAGGCCGGACGGCGATGGAGCGCCTCCGGACCCGTTCCGGGGGCCGGCCATGACGGGATGGAAACACCGCGTCGCCCGGTTTGCGATGCAACGCGCCTCGATTCCGGCGCGCTACAGCAGCTTGATCAGGGCGACGATCGCCGCGGTCTGGACGATCATCGCGCCGAGCATGCTTTTCAGGAAATCCACCTTGAACTCTGCGAGCGCGGTCCCGATCCCCGATTCGAACTTCGCGAACTCGTCCCTGAGCCCGGTCTCGAACCCCGCAACGCCGGCCCCGGTCGCCAGCCGCAGGGCCGCGATGTCGGCCTTGGTCGCCAGGTTGTCGTTGAGCAGGGCGACGTGCTCTTCGGCCAGGGTCTCGGCCTGCGTCTCGGTGAAGCCGCTGTCCGTCAGGCGCTTCACGAAGCGGTGGGTGTCGAAGGCGATGGCCCCGGTCATGGCCGCAAGCATAGGAACCCCGGCGGCCCCGGACAAGGGACGGATTGCGGCCGCCCGGCGACGCGAAGAGTTTTCCTGTCGTCCTGTTCCGAAAGGGAATTACAAAGACAGGTTGACGGGGGAGACCAGCGACATTTCTTCCGTCATACCTCAACGCCCCCTCCGTCATACCCGGACTTGTTCCGGGTATCTCTCTCCACCGCTGCCGTCGGACGGCCGCATGGATACCCGGAACAAGTCCGGGTATGACGATATGGGGGGCGGGTTGGACGCCAGAGAGAAGGCGCGAAGCCTCGCAAACCTGTCGTCAACCTATCCATATAAGCCCCTTCCGAAACGCCCGGACGCCGCGCCCGGACCCGGCTCAACGGCCCGAGAAGGCCGCCGAGCGCTTCTCGCGGAAGGCGGCGACGCCCTCCTCATAGTCCCGCGTCTGGCCGGCGATGGTCTGGGTGTCGGCCTCCGCCTTGAGCTGCGCGCTGTAGCCCTGTTCCAGCCCCTGCCAGTAGAGCCGGCGGATTAGGCCGAGCGAAGCCGGTCCGTCGGCAAGCCGGCGCGCCATCGCCATCGCCTCGTCCATCAGCGCCCCGTCGTCCACGACGCGGTTGACCATGCCCCATTCGAGCGCCGTCTCGGCCGGCAGTCGTTCCGCCAGCATGGAGAGCTCCATGGCGCGGGCCATGCCGACGAGG
>JAPOZD010000196.1 GCA_026706245.1 Alphaproteobacteria bacterium | reverse complement strand
CCACGGTGCCCGAAACAGGCGCGTCCAATGCCGCCGCAGCGACGAGGCGCGGCGGCAGCAGCGGCGCCAGCAGGGCGGGCGGCAGGTTCTCCAGATGCGTAAAGGCGGAAACCGCCCCGTCCTGCCGCGCGCCCCCGCCGGACAGGCGCGCAGTCTGGCCGAGCGCCTTGATTTCGACGGTCTCGATCTCAAGGCGCGTGAGACCGTCGATGGCGCGGGCCTGTATGATGAGCCCGTCCACCGGGACGCCGCGCCCGGTATCCTGCGGATCGGCGACGGCCCCGCCGGCGCCGCGCAGGTCCGCTTCGAGCGCGCTGACAGCATAGTCCGGCGCAAGATGGACGGCGACGCTGCCGCTCAGCGGCGTGGTCAGATAGCCGAGCGATGCCAGCAGGGGGTGGAGTCCGGCGATGTCCTGGGGGCGCAATCCGTGCAGCCGGGCGGAAAGAGACGGCCCGCCGGCGTCTCCCGACGGGGACAGCGTGAACCCGATATCCGTTTCCACCTCTCCGAGGCGCAGGGACGCCGTGCCTTCCGCGACCGTCCCCCCGCCGTCGCCGCGGAAGGCCAGGTCGAGCCGGGGCACGCTCCATTCCATTCCCATGATGTCATCGACGACCGTGAGCGCCGCCCCGCGCACGCCGAAGCCCGCAAAGCCGTCTCCACCGCCTGCCGCGCCTGCGGCGAGCAATCCGCCCAGATCGATTTCCTGCGGTCCGCCTTCCGTTTCCGCGTTCGCCGCGGCGACGAGGCCGATCGTGCCGTCGGTCCGCCGGCGCACCGTGGCGCTGACGCCGAGCAGTTCGACTTCCCTCGGCACAACCCGGCCTCTCAGGACGTCGCCTGCGCTCAGGGCGAATTCCAGCCCCTTCGTCTCCACCAGAGGCCTGCCTTCGAGGGTCACGAGCCGCGCATCCGAGACCTTGAAGCGCAGCAGCCGGCTCCAGCCCGCCCATGCGACCTCGACCGCCTCCATTTCCACCCTGTAACCGGCCTCGGGACGGGAAAGCGCCGCCTCGACGCGCGGCGCCAGCAAGGCGAGGTTCACCGGCCCTTGGGACAGCCGCCAGACGGCGACGGCCGCCAGCGCGGAAACGAAGACCGCGAGGACCGCCAATATCCACAGGACATGCCGAGGCCTTACCCGCAATTATCCGCTCCGCTTGACCGTCCCTCACTATATGGGACCTATGGGAACGATGACGACAGCCGAGAGCCATCCTCTTCCGGCCGACCCCGGATTGGCCGCCCGCCGTCTGGATGACTGGCAGGCGCAGATCGGGCCGCTGGACCGCGACAGCCCGCGAGGCCGCGCAATCCTGGCGGCGCTGGGGTCCAGCCCGTTCCTTGCCGATTGCCTGCTGAGGTTCCCCGAGTTTTCCCGGAACCTTGCCGCCGAAGGGCCTGACGGGTCGCTCGAGGCGCTGTTTGCGCGACTCCGGGAGCTTCCGGCCGATTGCGACACCGCCGGCTGGATGCGGACCTTCCGGGAGGCACGCGCCCGGCTTGCGGCGGCGGTCGCCGTCGCCGATGTCGCCGGCGAATGGACGCTGGAACAGGTCACCGGAACGCTGAGTTCGTTCGCGGCTGCCTCTCTGGATGCGGCCGTTCGCCACCTGCTCGTCACCGGACGCGAGTACACCGGAGCCGGGCCGGACGGTTCGGGCATCATCGTTCTCGGCATGGGCAAGCTCGGCGCCGCCGAGCTCAACTATTCAAGCGACATCGACATTGTGCTGATCTACGATGAGGCAGCCCTGCCCGTGCGGCGGCGGGACCGGATCGGCCAGTCAATGGTCCGGTTCGCGCGAGACCTGGTCCGCCTGCTGCAGGAGCGCACCGCTGACGGCTATGTACAGCGGGTCGATCTGCGCCTTCGCCCCGATCCCGCCTCAACGCCCCTGGCCGTGCCCGTCCGGGCCGCCGAGGCCTATTACGAGAGCATGGGCCAGAATTGGGAACGGGCCGCCATGCTGAAAGCTCGCCCCGTGGCCGGCGATCTCGCTGCCGGGCAGGCCTTCCTGGACTATATCCGCCCGTTCATCTGGCGGCGCAGCCTCGACTTCTGGGCGATACAGGACATCCATTCCATCAAGCGCCAGATCCACGCCTATCGCGGCCATGACCGGCTCGCGGTTGCCGGGCACAATGTAAAGCTCGGGCGCGGCGGCATCCGCGAGATCGAGTTCTACGTGCAGACGCAGCAGCTGATCTGGGGCGGCCGCGATGTGAGCCTGCGCGTGCGCCCGACCTGCGAGGCGCTGGAAGCGCTTGTCGCGGCGGGCCATGTCGAGCGCGGCGCGGCAGACAGCCTGCGGGACGCCTACAGGTTCCTGCGCGGCGTCGAGCACCGCATCCAGATGATCGACGACCGGCAGACCCATGAACTGCCGGATGCGGGTGGCCTTGCCGGCTTCGCGCGCTTCATGGGTTACGGCGGGCAGGACGCCTTTACGCAGGACCTGCTGGGCCATCTCGGCAATGTCCGGCAGCTTTACGACAGCCTGTTCTCCGAGGCGGACACGATGGCCGAACCGGGCAATCTGGGGTACACCGGCACTGACACCGATCCGGGAACGACAACGACGCGTCCCGGGCGGG
>JAPOZD010000062.1 GCA_026706245.1 Alphaproteobacteria bacterium | reverse complement strand
GTGCGGGCTGCCGGCGCCGATGTGCTGGTCGCGGGCAGCTTCGTCTTCGCCGACGGCCTCAAGGGCTGCGCCGGGCGCATCCGCCGGCTGCGCGAGGCCGCGCCTTGATCGGCCTGCCCGGCCGCCTGGCGGCGCGGCGCCTCTTTCCAGCAGGGCTTTCGAGACGGGCCGGCGGCGCGCGCGGCCTCGCAAACGCGCCGCGCGACCTCTGGCCCGGCGTCTCGGACCGGGGCGAAGCGCTGCTGAATGACGGCGGGCGGCTGGCGGCGGCGCTGGAGGCCAGGCCGGAGGACGATACCGCGCTGCTGCTGCACCGCTTTGACTGGCTGCGCCATCTGCGTGCCATCGGCGGCGACCAGGGCCGGCGCGAGGCAAGGCGGCTGGTGCTGCTCTGGCTCGAGGCGCACGGGTCCGGCCGCGGCAAGGTCTGGCGCGCGGACATCGCCGGCGCGCGGCTCTATTCCTGGCTCGGCAGTTTCGAGTTCTTCGCCGCGAGCGCGGGCGATTTTTTCCGCGCCCGCGTCATCGAGAGCATGGGCATGCACGCGCGGTCGCTTGCGCGCGGCATCGAGTCGGCCCCGGAGGGCGCGCCGCGCCTCGCCGCGCTCGCGGGCGCGCTCGCCGCCGCCATCGCCTTCGGGCAGCAGCCGGGGGCGCTCCTGCGCCGGATCGAGCGCGCGCTCGACGAGCAGTTCTTCGCCGACGGCTTCCACCGCTCGCGCAACCCGGTGGCGCAACTATCGGCGCTGCAACGGTTGATCGAAGTCCAGGGCCTCTTGCGCGCGGCCGGCATCGCGCCGCCGGAACGCCTGGCCGGGACCATCCGCGACGCCGGCCCGCCGCTCACCTTCTTCCGCCACGGCGACAAGCGGCTCGCCTGCTTCCATGGCGGGCACGAGTCGGAGAGCGAGCTGGTCGATCTGGCGCTCGCGCGGGTGGACCGCCATGCGCGCCCGCCGACGCGGAGCATCGAGGCAGGCTTCGACCGGCTCCAGGCAGGGCGCACGCTGGTGCTGGTGGACAGCGGCCTGCCGACGGCCAAGGGTTTCGACCGGGGCGGCCATTCGAGCCCGCTTGCGATGGAATTCAGCGACGGGACCCGGCGCATCGTGGTCAATTGCGGGGCGCCGGCGGACGGCTCCGGGCCCTGGAACGAGCTCGCGCGCGCCACCGCCGCGCATTCCACGCTGACGGTGAACGACGTGCATGCCGTCGAGATCGACAAGGGCGGCGGCGTGCGCGCGGGCGGCCTCCATGTCGAGGCGCGGCGCACCGAGGCTGAGGGCGGCCTCTGGCTCGACCTCAGCCATGACGGCTATGTCGCGCCCTTCGGCCTCATCCACCGCCGGCGGCTCTACCTCACGCGCCAGGGCGGCGACCTGCGCGGCGAGGACCTGCTGGAAGGCGCCGCCGGCTGGCCCTTCAGCCTGCGCTTCCACCTCCACCCCGATGTGGAGGCGAAGCTGGAAGCGGGCGCGGTGCAACTGACACTGCCGAACGGCCAAACATGGAGCTTCCGCGCCTCCGGTGGCCGGATCGGCCTCGCCAGCAGCATCTATCTCGGCGAAGGCCGCCCCCGAAACACCGACGCCATCCTCATAGAAGGTAGGACGGGGGCGGACGGCGCGACGGTGAAATGGGCGTTCCGGGCGGCGGGGCGCGGCGGGGGGAAGTACTAGGCCCTGTGGACGGATTTGATCAAGATGAATGCCGCGGCGAGGGCAACGAAAGAGCTGAAGTTCATGGCTGTCTTTTCACAGCGCAGGGCGATGCGTTTGAAGCGTTTGAGCTTGCCGACGGCCTGTTCGATGCGGGCCCGTCCCCTGTAGAGCGCTCTCGCGAAGCGCTTTGGCCTGTTCCTGGTGTTCTTCCGGTAGGGAATGACGGTCAGGGAGCCTCTTTTCCGGGCGAGTTGTCGACTTCGGGCGCTGTCATAGCCTTTGTCGGCGACGATAGCGCGGGGACGAACATCGGGGCCGAGGTCCATCAGGGTCTCGAAATGCGGACTGTCGGCCGCCTCGCCACCGGTCAGGTCGAAGGCAATCGGCAGGCCGTCAAAATCCGTCTTCAGGTGGATCTTCGTGCTGAAGCCGCCCCGTGAGCGCCCGAGCGCCTGACCCTGCTGCCCCCTTTTGCGCCGGCCGCCGATACATGCGCGCGCGTCACGGTCGAATCGAACATCTGAACCAGGTGCGCCGTGTTGCTCAAATCCGCCAGTGTGGCGAAAAAGTCCTCGAACACCCCAGACCGGCTCAGACGGTGAAACCGCCGCCAGACCGTGTTCCAGCGCCCGAACCGCTCCGGCAGCGCCCGCCAGGTGATGTTGTGAACCGAAAAGAAGTGCAAGGCCTCCAGAAACAGGCGGTCGTCCTTCGCCTTCGCGCCCCGCCTCGGAAGGCAAAGCCGGAACACCTCCAGCGCCACCTCCCAGTCCGCCTCGGTCATCTGCGTCGACATCGCCAAACTCCACGAATCGTCGACGGCTCATGATTCACACAAAGTCCTCGCCAGGAATCCCAAAAACTAAACCTGAGTCAATCCGTCCACACGGCCTAGGGTCCGGCGAAACAGAGGCAGGGGGAGGAGACCCATGAGCTACGATCTCGT
>JAPOZD010000334.1 GCA_026706245.1 Alphaproteobacteria bacterium | reverse complement strand
GCCAGGCCAATTCACCGTCGGCGACCTGGCCGAGCATCGCGTGCACGCCGGATACGGAGAGGCCCAACGCCGCCACCGGCACGCCGGCCGCCGCTGCCCCATCGGCTATGGCATCGCCGACCTCGCCGAGCCGGAAACGGCAGGTGTGCTGGCCGTTGCGGCGCTCGGTGAATTCCAGTTCGGCCAGACGATCGCCGAGCTCGCGCATCGCGGCCTTCACGGCCTCGCTTTCGCCGGGGATTCGCATCGCCAACGCCTCGAGTTCGGGCGGGCGGGCAAACCGATGGGTGAAGCTCGCCACCACGGTGTTGACCCGGTCTGCCCAGTCGGCCGTGCCGTCGATCGAGGCCCGTGTCGCAAAATGCTGCTGCGTCTTGACGGGCAGGTGGTGGGCCTCGTCAATGATGAAGATGCACTCCTCGGGTGCCGGCAGGATATAACCGCCGCCCAGGTTGAGATCGGCAAGCAACAGGTCCTGGTTGGCGACGATCACCCGCACCCCGTCGAGCCCGTTGCGCGCCTTGAAGAACGGGCAGGTCAGGAAAAACGTGCAGCGGTTGTTCGTGCAGCCCCGATGGTCGGTGGTCACCTGGCGCCAGGCCGTGGCATCGATTCCCCTGGGCCAGGTGTCGAGTTCGCCGTCCCACTTGCCGGCCGAGAAGGCTTCCACGAGTTCCTCATGGATTGCCGCATGGGCCTGCGTATCCTCTCCGCCGTTTTCCAGGGCCGGATGGTTCGCGGTGCGGTTCAGGCGTTCGTCCAGGCGCTTCAGGCAAACGTAGCGGCCCCGGCCCTTGGCAAGCGCGAAGTCGAAGTCGAGGCCGGCGGCTTCGGCGAGGTCCGGCAGGTCGCGCAGCACGATCTGTTCCTGCAGGGCGACGGTGGCGCTCGCGATGACGACGGTCTTTTCCAGCGCCTGGGCAATCGGAATGGCCGCCAGGCAGTAGGCGGCCGTCTTGCCGGTACCCGTGCCCGCCTCGATGGCGGCGATCCGAGGCGCCGGGCCGGTACAGACGCGCGCGATCGCGGCAATCATCTCCCGTTGACCGCGCCGGGGATCGAACCCGCGCGACTTGAGCCACTTGCGGTAGGCATCCTGGATGCGCGCCTTCAGCTTGTCGGAGAGAACGGCCACGGCGACACAAGCTTACCTTGAATCCCGCTCACACATCGCAGGCGGAAACGGTCAATCCACCGGCCGGGCATCGAACCCCTTCTGGGTGAGAATGAAGGTGGCCAGTGCCCTCTGCCGCAGTTCGCCGCCGACGATATGGTAGCGCCGGCCTGGATCGAGAGAGGGAATCGTCTCGCGCAACCGGGCCAGTGCGCCTTCTTCCCCGACGTCGATGCATTCACCCTCGCCGGGGCTTTCGACGAACCGCACGAGGTTGTCGACCAAAAGCGTCATGAAGCGGTCCTTCGGCAGACGAAGTATCGAACCCGGCCGGGTTGCGGTAACGGTGGCGTTGCGCCGGCCATCGAGCAGCAGCGCGTCCTCGCCGAAGAAGTCGCCGGGGCCCAGGTGGGCGAGCGTCCGTCCCCGCCGCCGCACGGCCGCGTGGCCTGATTTCAGGACGAAAAAGTCATGCGCGGCGCTCCCTTCCACCACGAGCCGCTCGCCCTCCTCGAAAGACCGTTCGGCCAGCGCGCTCAGCAACTGTTGCCAGATCCCCGCGTCGAGACGCTGCAGCAGGGGCGAGCCCATGAAGCGTCGTTCCCAGTCCGCGATACCCTGGGCTCCCGGGTTCGACTGCGCCGCGCCGAGCAGGAAGGCGATGGGCGCGGTATCCACGTGCAGCAGGCGCACCGGGCTTCGGGAAAACATGGCATCGCACCCCGGGTACAGCGGCAGGCGGGCTTCCGGCGATTTCGGCCTGATATCGCGTTGCGGCGGAAACAGGCGGACGGTTCCCTGAACCAGGTAGTAGCGCCCCCGCAGGCGGCGGCCCGGACGCAGCAGCCAGCGTTGCGCGGGGACCCTGACCAGTTGCGCATGCCGGGCGGCCGTCGCCAGTTCGGTGGAACTCATGGCCTGGAACGGATCGAACCGTTTAAGCGTATCCGCGAGCATGCGGTAATGATGCGCGCGTTGTCGTTCTCCCGGTAGGCGTTATCGGCGCGACGGCCTGTGCGTCATTCGCCCCTCTCCCGCGCCACCGCCCGGTAGCCGATGTCGGTGCGATGGAAGGCGCCGTCCCAGTCGATGCCGGCCACGCCCCGATAAGCCCTCTGCTGTGCCCTGGTGACGTCCTCCCCAAGCGCGACGACACACAGGACGCGCCCGCCGCTGGTGACCACGCCCGGGCCCTGGACCCGGGTGCCTGCATGGAAAGCCTTGATGTCGCCGTCGCCGGCCAGTTCTTCCAGCCCCGTTATGGCCGCCCCCCTGGCATAGCTGCCCGGGTATCCGCCAGCGGCCATGACCACGCCGAGCGCCGCCCGCGTATCCCAGTCGAGCGCTCTCCCTTCCAGGCCGCCCGCCAGCGCGGCCATGCACAATTCGGGAAGATCGGAGCGCAGGCGCATCAACACCGGCTGGGCTTCCGGGTCGCCGAAACGGCAGTTGAACTCGATCACCCGGGGTGCGCCGTCCGGGGCGATCATGAGGC
>JAPOZD010000291.1 GCA_026706245.1 Alphaproteobacteria bacterium | reverse complement strand
GCCTTTGCCCCCTTTTCGTCGTCCCCGCGAAGGCGGGGACCCATCCCTGACTTCCAATGCCGCAGCAGCCGGTGGAGAGCTGGTCGGACTGCCGGGGTTTGCCCCGGATCCCGGTCCGGGGCTGCCGCGAGGACCGAGGCTGGGCCCCGGCTCGAAGGCCGGGGCGACGGTTGGGGTAATGCAACGCCACGACACCGGGCGCAGATGTGCGAATCCGGTAGTCGTCATGCCCGGACTTGTTCCGGGCATCCATTTCCGCCGCCGAGACGGCCCCGAGAGAGATGCCCGGAACAAGTCCGGGCATGACGATATGGGGCATGGCGGAAAGGGGATCGAGGCATAGACTTCGATCCTGCCCCGATACGCACGGGTGCTGCCGACAACCGATTCTCAAACGGTCTCTAGGCAATGCGGCGGTCCGCTTCGGCGAACTGGAGCGCATGCAGGCGCGCATAGGCGCCGCTCTGCGCCAGAAGCGCGCCGTGGGCGCCCGACTCGATAACTCGGCCCTTGTCGATGACATGGATGACGTCGGCGTTGGCGACGGTGGAGAGGCGGTGCGCGATGACGACGGTGGTGCGGCCCTGCTTCAGCCGCTCGAGCGCGGCCTGGACCAGCCGCTCGGTCTCGGTGTCGAGCGCGGAGGTCGCTTCGTCCAGCAGCAGGATCGGCGCGTCCTTCAGCATGGCGCGCGCAATGGCGACACGCTGGCGCTGGCCGCCCGAAAGCCTGACGCCGAACTCCCCGACCCGCGTCCGGTAACCCTCCGGCATGGCCTCGACGAAGTCATGCGCGCCCGCATTGCGCGCGGCGGCTTCGACCTCCTCTTCGTCCGCGCCCGGCCGTCCGCAGGCGATATTGGCGTGGATGCTGTCGTCGAACAGCGATACTTCCTGGCTCACCAGCGCGATCTTGTCCCTGAGCGAGGCGAGGGTGACGCTGCGCAGGTCCTGCCCGTCTATGGTGACCCGGCCGATTTCGACATCGTAAAAGCGCGGGATGAGGTTGAGGATCGTGGTCTTGCCGGCACCGGAAGCCCCGACCAGGGCCGAGGTTCGGCCCGCCGGGAAGGTGAGCGAGAGGCCGGAGAGCGCCGCCGGGCCGCCCGAATAGGAGAAGGACACATTCTCGAAGGCGATCTCGCCCCGCCCGACGCGAAGGGGTGCTGCGTCCGGCGCGTCCACGATTTCGGATTTCCGGTCCAGCAGTTCGAAGCAGCGCTGCGCGCCGACCAGTCCCTGCTGGATGGCGGCGTTGACGCTGACGAGGTGCTTGACCGGCCGGTAGGCGATCAGGAAGGCCGTGAGGAATGCGACGATGGTGCCCGGCGTAATGTTGCCGGCGGCGACCTGCCCGCCGCCGTAGAAGATAACGGCCGCGATGGCGACGGCGCCCAGGAACTCCATGACCGGGCGGGAGACCGCCTGCACGCGCACTGTCTTGATCGTCAGGCGGCGGATGCGGTCGATAGCGGCGTCGGCTTCCCTGCGTTCGCGGTCCTCCAGCCGGTAGGCCTTGATGTGGCGGATCCCAGTGAGGGCCTGTTCGAGCGTGGCGGTGAACTCGCCCCAGCTCGTCTGCGCGGAACTCGTGATCCGGCGGATGCGCCGGCCGATGCGCAGGACAAGCATCAGCGTCGTCGGGAACACGAACAGCACGATCAGGGTGAGCAGCCAGTCCTGGTGGAACAGCACACCCAGCACGAAGACGATGGTGAGGCTGTCCCTGCCCAGCGTGAGCAGCGTCGTGGACAGGGCCCCGCGCATCAGGTTCACGTCATTGGTGAAACGCGAGATCAGGGTGCCGGTGCGGCTGTTGTCGAAGAACACCAGGTCGGCATGGACCAGATGGCCGAACATCGCGGACTGGAAGGAGGCGACCACGCCCTGGCCGACCCTGGCGAGAATGACGGCCGAAAAATAGGCCGAGAAGCCTTGCACCAGACCCAGCGCGAAGATCGTGAGCGAAACGAAAACGATCAGCGCTTCGTTGCCCGCAACCAGGACTTCGTCCACCAGCTCCTGCACGACGCGGATGTAGCCGGCCTGCGCGGCGGCGCTCAGCGCCATCGCCAGCGCGGCAAGGCGAAGCGCCGGCAGGCTGGCGCGGATATGGCCCCGCCAGAGGCGGCCGATCAGTACGCGAACGGGAAGATCCTGGGGGGAGGCCATAAGGCCCGCTTCATACCACGGGCGGGCGGCGGGCGGGAGCGTCGATCCGCGCCCGGACGCGACAGTTGCCTGCCTCGCGGGAGCCGGCGTAAAGTCGCCGAGGCTAAAGCAGGGTCGGGCAAAACCGGGCCCTTCATCGGGGAGGATGTAAAACCATGAGACGTTCGCTTCTTACAGCGACGGCAACGGCGGCAGTCCTGGCCGCGGGCGTCGTCCAGGCCGACGAGATCAGGATCGGGGTGCTCTACCCGATCGCCGGAACCGGAGCCGTTTATGGCGAGCCGGCGATGCACGGCCACAACATGGCCGTGGACGAACTCAATGCTGCCGGGGGCATCCTCGGCAAGAAGATCGTGAGCTTCGCCCGCGACACCAAGCTGAAGCCGGCCGCCGCCTCGGCCGCCGCCAAGGAGCTGATTACCAAGGACGGCGTGAATGTGCTGGTCGGC
>JAPOZD010000376.1 GCA_026706245.1 Alphaproteobacteria bacterium | reverse complement strand
CCCCTATCTCGCCTTCGAGACGCTGGATGCGCTCCACGACGAAGGCGCGTTTCCTGACGGCTACACCCGCGAGAAGGTCCAAAAGAACTACGTCAAGGCCGTCAGCAAGGGTCTGCTGAAGGTCATGTCCAAAATGGGCATTTCGACCTACCAGTCCTATTGCGGCGCGCAGATCTTCGACGCGGTTGGCCTCGCCAGCGAGTTCGTGGACCGCTACTTCACCGGCACGGCCACCACCGTGGAAGGCGCCTCGCTCGCCGAGGTGGCGGTCGAGACGGTGGCCCGGCACAGGGCCGCCTGGGGCGACGCGCCGATCTACCGCAACATGCTCGATGTCGGCGGCGAATACACCTACCGGCTGCGCGGCGAACGCCACCAGTGGGAGCCGGACTCGGTCGCCAAGCTCCAGCATGCCTCGCGCGCCAACAATGCTGCGAGCTACGAGGAATATGCCGCCGTCCTGAATGACCGAAGCCGCAGGCTGATGACCTTGCGCGGGCTGTTCGAGTTCCGCGAGGACGGCAACGGCGTGCCGCTGGAGGAGGTTGAGTCGGCCGCCGAAATCGTGAAGCGGTTCGCGACCGGCGCCATGTCCTTCGGCTCGATCTCGCGCGAGGCGCACACCACGCTCGCGATCGCCATGAACCGCATCGGCGGCAAGTCGAACACCGGCGAGGGCGGCGAGGAGGCCGACCGCTTCCAGCCGATGGCGAACGGCGACAGCATGCGCTCGGCGATCAAGCAGGTTGCGTCCGGCCGGTTCGGCGTCACGGCCGAATATCTCGCCAATTCGAGCGATATCCAGATCAAGATGGCGCAGGGCGCGAAGCCGGGCGAAGGCGGCCAGCTTCCGGGCCACAAGGTGGACCGCAACATTGCGCGGGTCCGGCATTCGACGCCGGGCGTCGGCCTCATCTCGCCCCCGCCGCATCACGACATCTATTCCATCGAGGACCTTGCCCAGCTCATCCACGACCTGAAGAACGTGAACCCGGCGGCCCGGATCAGCGTGAAGCTGGTCTCGGAAGTCGGCGTCGGCACGGTTGCAGCCGGCGTTTCCAAGGCCAAGGCTGACCATGTCACGATCTCCGGCTTCGAGGGCGGCACCGGCGCCTCGCCGGTCACCTCGCTCACCCACGCCGGCTCGCCCTGGGAGATCGGCCTCTCCGAGACGCACCAGACGCTCGTGCTCAACGATCTGCGCACCCGCATCGCCGTGCAAGTGGACGGCGGCCTGCGCACCGGGCGCGATGTCGCCATCGGCGCGCTGCTCGGCGCCGACGAGTTCGGCTTCTCGACCGCGCCGCTGATCGCGATGGGCTGCATCATGATGCGCAAGTGCCATCTGAACACCTGCCCGGTCGGCATCGCCACCCAGGACGAGGAGCTCCGGCGGCGCTTCGCCGGCACGCCCGAGCATGTGATCAACTACTTCTTCCTGGTGGCGGAAGAGGTGCGGCGGATCATGGCGCGGCTCGGCTTCCGGCGCTTCGACGAGATGATCGGCCGCTCCGACCGGCTGGACATGCGCCGCGCGGAAGACCACTGGAAGGCGCATGGCGTGGACCTCCACCGGCTCCTGTTCAAGCCGGAGGTCGGGCCGGGCGTCGATATCCACAACAGCCAGCGGCAGGACCACGGCCTCGACCGCGCGCTCGACAAGCGCCTCATCGCGGAGTCCGCACCCGCCATCGAACAGGGCCGCCCGGTAAAGATCCGCACCAAGGTGCGCAATGTGAACCGCTCGGTCGGCGCCATGCTGGCCGGCGAGGTCGCCAAGCAGCGGGGTCATGCGGGCCTGCCCGAGGACACCATCGTGATCGAGGCGGAAGGCACCGGCGGACAGAGCTTCGGCGCCTGGTCCACGCGCGGCATGGCAATTCACCTCGAAGGCGTGGCCAACGACTATGTCGGCAAGGGCCTGTCAGGCGGCAGGCTGGTCATCTACCCGCCCGCCGCCACGCCCTATCTGCCGAGCGAGAACATCGTCGTCGGCAATACCGTCCTCTACGGGGCCATCGAGGGCGAGTGCTATTTCTCCGGCGTCGCCGGGGAGCGTTTCGCCGTGCGCAACTCAGGGGCCTGGGCGGTGGTCGAGGGCGTCGGCGACCACGGCTGCGAATACATGACCGGCGGCTGCGTCGCGGTGCTCGGCCCCACGGGACGGAACTTCGCCGCCGGCATGAGCGGCGGCATCGCCTATGTTTACGACCCCGACGGCAGCTTCGAGGAGCGGTGCAACCTCGCCGCCGCCACCTTGGAAGCGGTCGCCGCCACCGGACGGGATGCGGGCGATCTTCAGGACATGATGAACCATGACGAGGCGCGGCTTTACCGCATGGTGGACCGCCATCGCCGCTATACCGGTAGCGCCGTCGCCGCCGCCATGCTGGCGGACTGGGACGCCGCCCGCTCGAAATTCGTCAAGGTGATGCCGGTGGATTACCGCCGCGCACTCGTCGAAATGGCCGCCGCCGCGCAGGGGGCCGAGGCGCATGGGTAAGGTTACCGGATTCCTGGAATTCGGACGCAGCGAACGCCCCTACCGGCCAATCGGGGAGCGTGTCCGCCACTTGCAGGAATTCGTGGTCCCGCTCGGCGACGAGGCGACCCGCAAGCAGGCGGCCCGA
>JAPOZD010000393.1 GCA_026706245.1 Alphaproteobacteria bacterium | reverse complement strand
CGGGTTGACCCGCGTGCCGGAGGCCGCGATGAGTGTGCCGCTCTCCGTGCGGATGCCGCGCGCGACCGTAATAGCGGGATCGAACGGGCGGCTGCGCTCCTCGGTTGCCGGCGCGATGCCGGCAACGGGCTCGGGCTCTTCCAGCCTGCGCCGGGCGCGGGTGCGGGCTTCATCCTCCAGCCGCGCCAGCTCGCCGGACTGGTGCATTTGCAGGAGGCGCGCCTCGATCTCTTCGAGCAGGTCGGGCTCGGCCACCGGCCAGGTCGCGCCGCGCACGCCAAGGTCCTTCGCCGCAACCGGATGAGCGGCAATGACCGCGGCGAGCATCATGGCGGCAGCGCGCTTCATCGCGGCTTCCCCGCGCTCATGTCACCGCCGACATCCTCCGGCCCGACCAGCGGTCCCTTCAGGCCGATCCAGGGCAGGTCGGGCAGCGCCACGGCTCGGCCGAGGATGCGCGCGCGCGGCACGAGGCCGATTTCGGCGTAGCGGCTGTCGTGGCTGTCGGGATGATCGGCGTGCAGGAAGTAACGGCCGGGCGGAATGATCCCCGGCGTGATCGCCGCCAGCGGCCGTCCGTCGAGCGCATGCGTCTTGGCCCGGCCGACCGGCTCACCGTCGAGAAAGACCGTTCTGTCTTCCGCGACCACGACCGCCATGCCCGGCACGCCGCGCACCGTCTTGAGGTAGGGGACGGGCGCGTTCAGAGCGGCGGGCGGCTCGAACAGCACCCGGTCGCCGATCTTCAGGCTCTCGCCGAACAGCGGGAAGGCGGCGTAGCCCCAGGCTTCGTCGGACCAGCTCGCGTTGACGTGTACCCGCGATGCCGCGGCAAGCCAGATCACCGCCAGCACTGCCATGATCGCGAGTCCGACTCTGCGGCGGCGCGCATGGCCGTCCCGCCGGGCGAAGATCGGGCGGGGTGCGGTCATGGCGTCTCTCCCGCCAGAATGGCCGAAAGCATCGCTTCGACCTGCGGGGTCATGTCGGGCGCCCCGGCGGCGACCGCCCGGGCCGGCAGCAGCACCACGCCATGATCCCGCGCCACACGGTCCAGGGCGGCTTCCAGCGCCACGCCCCAGGCGCGCACGGCCTCCGCCGTCTCGCCTCGGGATGCCGCCTGCGTCGTCCAGGCGGCGGTGATCTCCGCGAGGCGGACGCTGGCGATGCGCGGCGGCGGCTCCATGCCGTAGCGGAGCGTCGCCGCCGCGACCGCCGCCGCCACCGCGCCCGAGAGCAGCACGGCGGAGACCAGCACCGGCCATGCGCCTGCCCCGGACATTGATCCGGGGGAGTCGGAACGCCTCATGTCAGCCTCGCGCGACATCCGCCCCGTCGGAGGCGGCGGCCGCGGCCATCCGCTGCCGCCGCGCCTCCTCCGGCCCGGCGAGCGCCCGGAAGCGGGCGAGCCAGGCCTGCGCCGCCTTGTTGGGCGGGATCGGGCGGATGCGCCGCTTCAACGGCGGGAAGGCGATCCTGGCGGAGCCTGGCCCTCCGGCTCGGAGGCCGGTGCCGGCTCCCCCCGATCCGGGCTCGAGCAGGTCGCGGCGCTCGGCCGAAGCCGCCATGCGGGTCACGAAGCGCAAGAGCTCGGCGTGCTCTTCGTCCAGCACGGCGTCGAGCCCGGCGGCCTCGCGCACCGCGACCTCGATCCCCGTGGCGAGTTTTCCGGCGCGGCCTGGCCCGGACCCCGATCCGGGCTCGGCCGCCCGTTGCGAGTCGGGCAGGCGCCCCCGCAGCCAGGCCGACGGCGCGGCCGCGAGCAGAGCGTGCAGGGCGAGCGTCCGGCGGTCCTCGTCCCCGAGCCCGTCGAGCGCCTCGATCTCCTCGGAGACGATCACCGCATGCGCCGCGACCGAGTGATACTGCCGGCAGCAGCCGCCCCGGCGGCAGGTGTTGGCCAGCACATGCGCCAGCGCCTCGAAGTCGATGTCCGCCGCCGTCACGGTCTCCGGGTCGTCGGGCCAGTTGAGCGGTCGGTCGCCGGTCCCGGTGGCCGCGTTCCGGCGCGCATCCGCAGTCTGTGCGGTCATTGAGAGTCTCCTTGGTCAGCAGTTTCGGAATGTTCGATATCGCCAGCGGCGGGACGCGCGTCCGCCGCGAGACAAGCGTCGTCCGCGAGGGGACCGTCCCCGGCGAGCCGGTCGATGGCCTCGACGGTCGAGAGCCCCCCGGCCTTGAGCCGCTCGACCGCCGCGAAGGCGGGGCCGCGCGAGGAGAACAGCGCCACCGACCAGGCATCCAGCACCAGTCGTGCCACCCGCCAGCCGTCCGGGCCGTGCAGCACCAGCTCGGCATAGCGGCCGTCGGCAGTGGTCAGGCTCTTGAGCGCGCGCTCCATGCCGGGATCGCAGTGGATGCGCTTTTCCTGCTTCAGGAGCTCGACCGACTCGTCCTTCTGGGCGAGGAAGATCACCCAGTCGGAGTTCTCCCAGGCGGCGCGCGCCGCCGGGTTGGCGTAGTAGTCGTTGACCGACTGCGTGCCGGTAACGAGGGCGCCCCGGTACTTCCGGGCCCTCCTGGCCGCGCCTTCGAGGAAGGCGCGGCTGTCCTCGCCCGAAAGCAGGTCCCAGGCCTCGTCGATGACGATCGCCTTCGCCCGCGTGCGCGGGCCGTGATACATGCGCTGGGT
>JAPOZD010000399.1 GCA_026706245.1 Alphaproteobacteria bacterium | reverse complement strand
CTGCGCTGCCTATCCGATGCGGGGGATGCTGTGCCTGCGGGCGACGAGGGGGAGCTGGCGATGCGGGGACCGGGCGGCTTCACCGGCTATTTCGGCCAGCGGGACCTCTACGAATCCGAGATCACGGAGGACGGGTTCTTTCGCACCGGCGATCTCGCGCGCATTGACGCGGACGGGTATGTGCAAATCACCGGCAGGCTGAAGGACCTGATCATTCGCGGCGGCGTCAATATCTCGCCGACGCCGATCGAGAATGCGCTCGCCGACCATCCGGGCGTCGGGGCCGTGGCGGTTATCGGCCACCCCGACGAGCGGCTGGGCGAACGCATCTGCGCCGTGGTGGCGCCTGCAGGCGAGGCCCCGAGCCTGAAGGAGCTTATCGCCCACGCACAGACGAAGCGCCTGCCGAAGCACTACTGTCCCGAAGTCCTGCGCATCGTCGATGCAATGCCGATGACGCCGGCGGGAAAGATCCGCAAGGCCGACCTTCGCACCGCCGCCACCGGCAATGGCGCCGGACCCGGTGACGCGACATGAAGATCCGGCTCGGCGATATCGATGTCGGCTACGCGCGCGCCGGAGAGGGGCCGCTAGCGGTCATGGTCCACGGCCTTGCGGAGGACCGGAACAGCTGGGCGGACGTCCAGAGCCGGCTGAGCGACTTCACGACCTACGCCTACGACCTTCGCGGACACGGCGAGACCGATCTGGGCAAGGCCAGGGGCACGTTGGAACAACTGGGCGGAGACCTCATCGCCTTCCTCGAAGCGTTGACTGGTCCGGCCGACTGCATCGGCTACTCGCTCGGCGGTACGGTGGTGCTCTGGGTCGCGGCCAGGCGCCCCGACCTGGTGACCCGGGCCACGGTCGCCGGCACCTCGACGGTCGTCGGCCGCCGCGCCGCCGCATTCTTCCATGACCGAATCGAGACGATCCGAAGCGATTTCCCCGCCTTTGCCGACCTGCTCAAGGAAGATACCCGCCAGCAGCTCGCCACCGCCGGCGACCGGCTCGATGAGGTCGCGGCCCGGCGCCTCAAGGCGGTCGGCACCGGGGAAGGCTATGTCAACGCCGCCCGCGCGATGGCGCGGCTCAACGAGCATCCGCTCACCCCGTTGCTGCCGGGAATCGCCTGTCCCGTCCATGTGATCGGCGGCGAGGTCGACACGTTCTGTCCGCGCAAGGCGGCGGACATCATGATGGCCGCCTTGCGCCGGGGAACCTATCGCGAGGTGGCGCGGGCCGGGCATCTGATGAGCGTCGACCGGCCGGACGCCTATGCAGAGGCCATTCGCAACGCACTCGAAAGCAACGCCCGATGGTGAAACGATTCGGAATTTCGATGGGAGTCAGCCCGCGCGAGACGTTCGGCCGGGTCGGGGAGATTGCGAGGACGGCCGAGGAACTCGGCTTCGAAGCGCTCTGGTTCATCGACCATCAGCTCGGAATGAAGGACGTCTATGCGGCGATGAACGTGTCCGCGATGGCGACCGGGTCGATCGGGATCGGTTGCGCGGTCACCAACCTCCGAACGCGTCATCCGACGGTCACGGCCAACGCCACGACCGCGCTCGACGAGCTTTCCGACGGACGCGCCCTGCTGGGCCTCGGCGCAGGCTGGGTCGCTGTCCATTCCATCGGGGAGAAGCCGAACCGGATCGCCGAGCTTCGGGAGAGCATAGAGCTGTTCCGCAGGCTGTTCGCCGGCGAGGAAATCGATTTCCCGGGCGCCAGGGCGCGGCTCGCCACCGCACGCCGGCAGATCCCGATCTATCTCGCCGTCTCCCAGCCCCGCATGCTCGAACTTGCGGGCGAAGTTTGCGACGGCGCCGTCCTGATGGGGGCGGCCGACCCGGATTTCTGCAACTGGCAGCTCGAACACATTTACCGGGGACTTCAAAGGGCCGGGCGCAGGCGCGAGGACCTCGTCATCGATCTCATCGTCACGATGAGCATCGACGAGGATACCGGACAGGCGGTCGACGATGTCCGCGCCTGGGCGACCAGCCAGGCGGCGACCTTCGCCGCCTGGAAGGCAATGCCGCCGGGATGGGAACGATTTCGGCCCGAGTTCGAGGCCGCGCAGGATGCCTACCGCTTCGAGGAACACCTGTCGCTGCGCGCCGCCCACAAGAAGATCGTGAGCGAGGAGTTCGTGCGCTCGGTGACGATTTCCGGCGACCGGGACCATTGCCTCGACCGGCTGCTCGAACTCTCGGCCGTCCACATAGACCGCATCAGCTTCGCCCTGCTCTCCAGAGGCCGCCTGCGTCGGCTGGAAGAACTCGGCAGGCACGTAATCCCCCGGCTCAAGACTGGCTGAGGCAAGCGAGGTGCCGGCGCAAAACGAACATGACGCAGAGCGCCGGGTGGCGCTGGTCACCGCGGCGGCCGGCGCCGGCATCGGCGCGGCGATTGCGCGCCGGCTTGCCGCCGACGGCTACGACGTGGTGATTACGGACGCCCATGAACGCCGTTGCGGCGCGTTCGCCAGCCAATTGGCCGACGAGCACGGCAGGGAGTTCCTGTCGATGCCGCTCGATGTGACCGACTTCGATGCGGTTGGCGCCGTCACCCGCGCCGTCGTCGAACAGCGCGGCCGGATCGACGCCCTCGTCAACAATGCCGGGTGGCGCAGGG
>JAPOZD010000260.1 GCA_026706245.1 Alphaproteobacteria bacterium | reverse complement strand
AGGCCAAGGGCCAGATCTGCATGCGGCGCGTCCATGACCGGCCGGACCCGGCGGCGGTCGAGGCGATGCGGAGCCTGCTGCGCGACCTCGGCCATCCCGTCTCCTTCGGCGAATTGCAGCGCCCGAAACAGTTCAACGCCCTGCTCGCCCGGCTTGCGGACAAGCCCTTTGCGGCGCTCGCGCACGAACTGGTGCTGCGCGCCCAGTCCCAGGCCGTCTATACGCCGGAACTGCGCGGCCATTTCGGCCTCGGGCTCGCGCGCTACGCGCATTTCACCTCGCCGATCCGGCGCTATGCTGACCTGCTGGTGCATCGCGCGCTGATCGCCGCGCTCGGGCTCGGCGCGGGCGGGCTCAGGGACGAGTCGGGCTTCCACGACATCGCCGCGCATATCTCGACGACGGAGCGCCGCGCCGCGGCGGCGGAGAGGCGGGCGCTGGACCGCTATGCCGCCGCCCTGCTGGAACGGCGCGTGGGAGAGGCGTTCGAGGGGCGCATTGTCGGCGTGCAGCGCTTCGGCCTTTTCCTGCGTGTTGCCGGAGAGGGCGCGGACGGCATCCTGCCCATCGCTGCGCTCGGCGGCGAATATTTCCGCCATGACGGGCGCCGCCACACCCTCACCGGCAGCGCCACCGGCCGGACCTTCCGGCTGGGCGACACCCTCTCCGTCCGCCTCACGGCGGCCGATCCGGTCAGCGGCGGCGTGGTGCTGGCCTTGGGAGACGGCGAATAACCGCATTATGCTGTCGGCCGACGGGCGGCAGCGAACAAGGGGGCCGATATGCGAAGCAAACTGTTTTCAGTCGTGGCGATGCTCGGGGCCCTCGCGGCCGGAACGGCGTTCGCCGGGGAGTTCAAGCCTGCGGTCGTCTATGACATCGGCAGCAAGTTCGACAAGAGCTTCAACGAGGGCGTCTGGAACGGCGTTCAGAAGTTTTCCGAGGAAACCGGCGTCAAGGTCGCCGAGTTCCAGATCACCAACGAGACCCAGCGGGAACAGGCGATGCGCCGCCTCGTCGAGCGGGGCGCCACGATGGTCATCGCGGTCGGCTTCTCCCAGGCGGACGCCCTTGATGCGGTGGCGGCGGACTATCCCGACCGCCAGTTCGCGATCATCGACGTCTCGTGGCTCGACCGCCCCAATCTGCGCCAGTATGTCTTCAAGGAGCATGAGGGGAGCTATCTCGTCGGCATCGCCGCGGCGCTGGCCAGCAAGACCGGCAAGGTGGGCTTCGTCGGCGGCATGGACATTCCCCTCATCCGCAAGTTCCATTGCGGCTACCTGCAGGGCGCGAAGGCCGCGAATGCCGATATCGAGGTGTTCCAAGCGATGACCGGGACGACGCCCGCGGCCTGGAACGACCCGACCAGGGCATCGGAGCTCGCCAAGGGCCAGATGGATCGGGGCGCCGACGTGGTCTATCACGCCGCCGGCAGGAGCGGCATCGGCGTGATCCAGGCGGCGGCCGACGCGGGCAAGCTCGCCATTGGCGTGGATTCGAACCAGAACGGGCTCGCGCCGGGCTCGGTGCTGACCTCGATGCTGAAGCGCGTCGATGTCGCGACCTACGAGACCTTGAAGGACGGGCTGGCAGGCAAGTTCACGGCCGGCATCCGCAGCCTTGGCCTTGCGGAAGACGGCGTGGGCTGGGCGCAGGACGAGCACAATGCCGGCCTGCTGAGCGACGAGTTGAAGGCCGCGGTCGAGACCGCCAGGGCCGACATCGTCGCGGGCAGGGTCGTCGTCCACGACTATATGAGCGACTCGAACTGCCCCGGCTGAGGGTCGTCCTTGGCTCAGAACGGCGGCTCCAGGCAGCCCGATCGCGCGGCAGTCCGCCTGCGCGGCGTCACCAAGCGCTTCGGCGCCGTACTGGCGAATGACGGTGTGGACCTGGACATACCGGCCGGCACGATCCACGGCATCATCGGCGAGAACGGGGCAGGCAAGTCCACGCTCGCCTCGATCATCTACGGGCTCTATGCGGCCGACCGGGGCAGCATGGAGATCGACGGCCGGCCGGCGTCGCTCCGCAGCCCGGCGGATGCGATCCGCCTTGGCGTCGGCATGGTCCATCAGCACTTCATGCTGGTGCCGACCTTCACCGTGCTGGAAAACGTCATGCTCGGCGCGGAGGGCGGCTTCCGGCTCCGGGGCGGCGAGGCCGGTATCCGAGCAAGGCTGGAGGGCCTCAGCCGGGCGCACGGGCTGGAGGTCGATCCGGACGCCCTCGTCGACGAGTTGCCGGTCGGCCTGCGCCAGCGGGTCGAGATCCTGAAGGCGCTCTTCCGGGGCGCCCGCATCCTGATCCTCGACGAACCGACCGGGGTGCTGACCCCGGACGAGACCGACCGGCTGTTCGTCATCCTGCGCGCGATCCGCGATGCCGGCGGCACGGTCGTGCTGATTACCCACAAGCTGCGCGAGGTGATGGCCGTCTGCGACACGGTCTCGGTCATGCGCCACGGCCGCCTGGCGGGCCACCGCAATACGGCAGAGACGACGACCGGCGAGCTTGCCGAACTCATGGTCGGGCGGAAGGTCGGCCAGACGGTGCGCCCGCCCGCGACCGGAGCCGGGATGCCTGTCCTGCGGGCGGCGGGACTCACCTGGAGGCATCCCGGCGGCGCCCCCCGCCTCAAGGATGTCT
>JAPOZD010000157.1 GCA_026706245.1 Alphaproteobacteria bacterium | reverse complement strand
CGCCCCGGGCCGTCCTCGAAGGCGAGGCGCAGCCTGGGACTCATGCCTCTGCCGCGCTGTTCCGGGCGCGGATCGGGAGCCGTCTATTCGGCCGCGACCGCCTGCTGCATCAGGCAGTCGTCGGGCAGCACGCGGATCGGGTCGAAATCGCGATGCGCGATCCATTCGGCGCGCTTGTAGCGCGTGATGTGGTTCGAGACCGCGCAGAGGCTGAGATAGACGATCACCCGGTCCCACGGGCTGATATTGGGCGGGCTCGCATGAACGAGGTTGCCGTGGAACATCACCACCGAGCCCGGCGCGCCGGTCGGGGCCGCGATGCCGCCCTCTCCGGCCAGCCGCGCTACCGTCTCGCGATCCAGCGTCCAGAGCGGGTAGCTCGTCGTCTCCAGGTCGTGCCCGGCCTCGAAGACGCCTTCGCGATGGCTGCCGGCGAGGAACATCAGTGGCCCGTTCGCCGCCGTCACCGGATCGAGGAAGACGGCGATATTCATGGCGCGCGGCTCGGGCATGCCGTCATCGCGGTGCCAGGTGCCGAAGTCCTGGTGCCACTGCCAGACATCGCCGTCGAAGGCCGCTTTGGCGTTGACCTTGTACTGGTGCATGTAAACGGGTTCGCCCAGCAGTTGCTCGACCGGGCGGATGAGCCGCGGATGCGCGCCGAGGCGCCCGAACATGCCGTTGTAGCGGTGCGCGGCGAACGCGGTGCGCGGCGCGCCGTTGTCCTCACGCCAGACTTCCTCGCGGCCGCTGGCGAACACGGTATCGGCCTCGCGGCGCAGCAGCGCGGCTTCTTCGGCGCTGAACACGCCTTCGAGAAAGAGGTAGCCCTCCCGGTGGTAGCGGGAGACCTGTTCGGGGGTGAGTTGCATCGCTCCGCTCCTCCTCTAGTTCAGGTCGCGTTTCAGGATCTTGCCGGTCGCGCCCAGCGGCAGGCTTTCGCGCAGCTCGACGATCCGGGGATACTTATACCCTGCCAGGCGCTCGCGCGCCCAGGCGACAATGGCTTCCGGCTCGGGGTTGGCGCCGGCCACGGGCACGACAAAGGCCTTGACCTCCTCGCCATACTGCTCGTCCGGCACGCCAACCACGGCGGCGAGCGAAATCCCGGGGTGTGTCGCCAGCAGCTCCTCCACCTCGCGCGGATAGACGTTGAACCCGCCCCGGATAATCATCTCCTTCAGCCGGTCCACGATATAGAGGTAGCCGTCCTCGTCGAAGCGGCCGATATCGCCGGTGTGGAACCAGCCGCCGCGAAGCGCCTCGGCGGTTTCCTCCGGGCGGCCCAGATAGCCCTTCATCACGCAATGGCCGCGCACCACCACCTCGCCCGGCTCGCCCGCCGGCACGGGATTGTCTTCCGGGTCCACCACCTGCACCTCGACGCCCCAGACCGGCAGGCCGACGGAACCGACCTTCCGCTCGCGGTCGCGCCGGTTGAAGCTCACGCCCGGCGAGGTTTCCGAGAGGCCGTAGCCCTCAAGCACTGTCACATCGAACTTCTTCTCGAAGCCGCGCAGGATCTCGACCGGCGTCGAGGCGCCGCCGACCGTCACCTGCCTGAGACTGGAGGCGATGGCGGCAAGGTCGTGCTTCTCCGCGTCGGGATAGGTCAGCAGCGCCCAGAGCATGGTCGGCACGCCGGAGAACAGCGTCACCTTCTCGCTTTCCATCAGGCCGAGGCAGAGGCCCGGCTCGAACCGGGGCGCCAGCACCATGGTCGCCGCCTTGCGGAACGCCGCCAGCATCTGCACCACCTGGCCGAACACATGGAACAGCGGCAGCGCCACCAGCACCACGTCCTCCGGGCGCACCTCGCCGAGCTCCACGCAGATTTCGGCGTTCATCAGCAGGTTGGAGTGGGTCAGCATCGCGCCCTTGGGCCGGCCGGTGGTGCCGGAGGTGTAGAGCACGACGGCCACCTCGTCGGGGCCGCGCTGCACCGTGTCGAAGGAAGCCTCCGCCACCGGCGCATCCGCCTCGATGAAATGCTCGCAGGCCGGCGCATCGCCGAAGGCGGCGCGGCCGACCTCGCCCAGCGGCAGTTCGGCCGAACCCTCGTGGCAGACCAGCGCCTTCGCCCCGCTATCGTTCAGCAGATAGGCCATCTCGTCGCGCTTGAGCAGGATGGAGACCGGCAGCACCGTCGCCCCGGCCTTCAGCACGCCGAAATAGAAGACCGGGAAGGCCGGCACATTGGGGCAGGCGAGCGCCACGACGTCGCCCGGCCCGATCCCCCGCCCCGCCAGGTCCACCGCAACCGCCTGCGCGCGCTCATCCAGCTCCCGGTAGCTTATGCGCGCCGGCCCCTGCACGATCGCGGCCTTGTCCGGCCGGTCGCGCGCGCTGGTCTCCAGAATCGCGGCGAGTGAAAGCATGAAAGACAGGTCTCCGGTCCGGCCGCCATGCAGGGGCGGCGACTCCCTGTACGCCAGCCTAAGGCCCGCGCTCCCCGCCGCCAAGGCGGGACGCCCGCTTCCCGCTGGGGTCCGGTCGCAGTCAACTGCTCGCCTGCGTCGTGTAGCAGAACCCAACTGGCGGTATGCAAACGCGGTCGCAGTAAACGATCATTTTGTCTGCCATGGAAAAATGCTTCTGCGAAAGCATCAGCAAAGAGTTGTCGCTATCGATGCCAAGAAGTTGCGCTTCCACAATTTA
>JAPOZD010000147.1 GCA_026706245.1 Alphaproteobacteria bacterium | reverse complement strand
CGCGCCGGGACGGTCACCGCATACCGGTTCGACGAAGCCGTGATCCGCTCCCGGGAGCGAATGACCTATGCACAGATCGCCTCCTTCCTGTCCGGTGAAGACCTGCCGGTGGCGATGCCCGTCGCCAGTTCCATCCGGGCCCTGGCAGAACTCTACCGGACGCTCCGGCAGGCGCGGGAACGGCGCGGCGCCCTCGACTTCGATACGCCGGAGAGCGCGCTCAAACTGAAGAACGGGAAGGAGACGGCCGTTACGCCGGTCATTCGCAACGACGCGCACCGCCTGATCGAGGAAGCCATGATTGCCGCCAATGTCTGTGCCGCGCGCTTGCTTGAGCGGCACGAGCGCGAAGCCCTCTACCGGGTGCACGAGGGGCCGGAACAGGAGAAGGCGGAGCAGTTGGCGAGCGCGTTCGCGGCCTGTGGCATCAGGTGGTCTCCCGAGGATAGAACCCCGGCGGCGCTCCAGGGCGCGTTGCGCGCCATCGGCGGGCGCGGGGACAGGTGGCTATTCGAAATGCTGGTGCTGCGCGCCATGCAGCAGGCGGAATACCGACCCGAACCCCGCGGCCATTTCGGCCTGGCGCTGGAACGTTACGTGCACTTCACCTCGCCCATTCGCCGCTACCCGGACCTGGTGGTGCACCGTGCCATCAAGCGGATTCTCAAACGCTCGGCGGGCCAAGTGGCATCTCGTGACTGGCTGGTGGCCGCGGGCGAACAGAGCTCCATGACGGAGAGGCGCGCCGAGGATGCGAGCCGCAGGGTCGATACCTGGCTCAAATGCGATTTCCTTGCCGAGCGGATCGGCGAAACCTTTTCCTCGGTGGTCGCCGGCGTCACGGACTTCGGGCTGTTCGTCGATCTGCAGGGGTTCTACGTCCAGGGCCTGCTGCACGTCTCGGAGTTGGGGGCGGACTACTATCATTACCGGCCGGCGAGCATGAGCCTGGTCGGTGAGTCCTCCGGCGCACGCTTCGCCCTGGGCGATGAGCTGGACGTGCGCCTGACCGACGTACAGCCGGAACTGGGCAGGCTCGACCTGGTGTTGGCGAGCGCGCCGAAGCGGGGACGCCGCCGGCGTGGCCGCGGGAACGGGCGCGGCCGCCGGCTCCGAGGCGTTCGCGAAAGCTGACGCGGCCGGCTGCGATGGCGTACGTCAAGGGCCTTCACGCTGCACTTGCGGTGCTGGAAGAAGCGCCGGAGCGGGTGCGCGCCGTGCTGGTGCAGAAGAACCGACGGGACCAACGCATCGCGGCCCTGCTTGAGCTGGCGGCCCAAGCAAGGATTCGTCACGAGTTCGTCGAGCGGCGTCAACTCGACCGCATTGCGGGAGTGGGACATCAGGGTGTCGTTGCGGACTGTCATGAGCTCGCCCTCTTGAGCGAGGCGGACTTCGAGGAGCGATTCGACCACTGGCCGGACCCCAAGCTTTTCCTCCTCCTGGAAGGCATCAACGACCCCCGCAATCTCGGCGCCTGTATCCGCAGTGCCGTGGCGGCCGGAGTGCAGGCCGTGCTGGTGCCGAAGCGCCGGAGCGCCCCGTTGAGCGCTGCGGCGCTGAAGGCGGCGGCCGGCGCCGCGGAACGGGCAGAACTGTTCGCCATCGTCAACGTTGCCCGGCAGCTGGAGTGGCTGAAACGCCGGGATGTCTGGGTTGTGGGAGCCGAGGGCGACTCCGGTACGCCCTGGGCGAATACGGACCTGACCCGCAGCGTCGCGCTGGTCGTGGGTAGCGAAGGCGATGGATTGCGAAGCCTGACGCGAAAGACCTGCGACGAACTCGCCGCCATCCCGATGGCCGGGGGCGTGGAGAGCCTGAACGTGTCGGTGGCGGCGGGCGTGCTGCTCTTCGAAGCGGTGCGGCAACGCACCGGACAAGAAGGCGCGCCGGCGCCGCGACGCGCATCACTTGCAACGGGCGGCCCACCTACCTAGAATCGCGCCCCCTTGCCCCTGGCAGCCGGCGGCAGAAGCCCCGCAACGCACCGGGCGCCTCGTCGCTCGAACGCAACAGGACTTCTGCCGCGGGCCGCCAGGGTCACGAACTCCTTGCTTCACGCCGCATTGCGGCGGAGGCGAACGACACCGGAAGGAGAAGAACATGCGCCACTACGAAGTGGTGTTCCTGGTCCACCCCGACCAGAGCGACCAGGTGCCCGGCATGACGGAGCGCTACCGGGGCCTCATCGAACGCGGCGGCGGCAAGGTGCATCGGCTCGAGGACTGGGGCCGCCGCCAGCTCATCTACCCCATCTCCAAGATTCACAAGGCCCACTACGTGCTGATGAATATCGAGGTGGGCGCCGAGGCTCTCGAGGAACTCGAGAGCGCTTTCAAGTTCAACGATGCCGTTCTGCGCAATCTCGTTATCCGCCGCAAGGAAGCCGTGGTCGGCGACTCCAAGATCTATGAAGAGGAACTGAAGGAACAGGAGCGGGAGAAAGAGCGTGAAGCCCGCCGTCCGGAGCGTTCCGCGGGGAAGCGGGCCGCGGCGGCCTCCGAGGCCAGGGGTTCGGAGGCCAAGGGTTCGGGGGCTAAGGTAAAGGAAAAGCCGGCGGAAAAGCCGGAGAACAGCCCCGAAGAGGGGCCAGGAGAGGCTGACGCCAAAGTCGAGGAACCGGAGGCAGCGACATGAGCCGGCGTTTTCGTCACAAGAAGTT
>JAPOZD010000427.1 GCA_026706245.1 Alphaproteobacteria bacterium | reverse complement strand
CCCAACCGCCGCCGGCCTCTTCCTCCTCTTCCGTCACCGCGGGACCGAACGGGCGCTTTCCGGGCTTCGTCGCGTTCGGTTCGGAATCGCCCGAATTCCAGTCATCAAACCGCATACCTGCGTCATCAAACCGGAGGCGATTGAAGGCGATATCTGGCGGCAAGTCAAGGGCTACGAAATCGGGGATTATGGAAAATAAGCAACTATTACAACACTGTATCATACACCCGGCGTCCAATGGCGGGAATTGGCCGAAGTATGATGCATGCCCGGAACAAGTCCGGGGCGACGAGTGGGGCGCGGAGTGCGGCATGGCCAGCGGACGCACCGCAGACAAGCCGAAACGGAAGTCCGGCCTGCGGCGGGCTCGGAACAGGCCCCTTCGATACACCGCTTCGCGGCTGCTCAGGATGAGGGTGCGTCTCGAAGGGCAGCCGCCCTTCGCTTCAGGCCGGCCGGAGTCCGCCCTAGCCCGGATTTCTCACCAAGGTCACGGCCTGCGTCGCTGTCCAGGCGTTCGCTCCGCAAGGAGTGGGCCGAAAAGCGTAGCAGGGCTACGGTTGAGGCCCGCGACGCCGCCGCGCGCAACGCGGCGAACTGTATGGATGGCGGCGTTGGCGCCGCCGCGGGCGGACTCCTGGGCGCGACCCGGAGGGCGGCGCTGTGGGGCCGGCATGGTGCGTCGAGCCGCTTGCCCGATGCCCCGCATCGAACTGCGCGGCTCTCCTGCCCTGCCGGCCCCACAGCGCCGCGCAGACCATGACCTTGGTGAGAAATCCGGGCTAGCGGACGTAGAGGCGGACTTCCTCCACATTCAGGTCGCTGTCCGCCCGCGTCGCGATCCTGAGCCTGGAGGCCGCGACGCCCATGCGGCGCAGGCTCCTGTGGACCTTGTCGGCATAGTCCGCAGCCGCGGCCATGCTGCCGCCGGGCGACACGCCGACGACCTCGAAGGTCGTGCCGGGCCGGCGGTCGAGCACCTGCTGGACGGCGGCCGACAGGGCTTCCTCGAAGGCGACATTCGGATCGTCGAAGCGGACCACCGCCAGCGGCCGCTCCTCCGCGGCCCGCGCCGCATAGGGACCGCTCGCCACGCCGTCCTCCAGGCTGCCGGCATCGATCGCCTCGGCCAGAAGCGCGAGCTCGCGCCGCTCCGCAGTCACCAGCCGGCCCTGCCGCTCCGATGCGGCCGAGACCTCGTCCAGAAGGCGGGTCACGGTGACGGTCATATGCGCCGTCCTGTCCCCGATGGCGTGCAGCGCCTCGTGGTCTTCTTCCACCGCGCCGGACAGCTCGAAGGCGTTCAGCACCGAGTCGTTGAGGAATGCGGCCCTGGAATCGGCCTCGGCGGCGCGTGTCCGCAGCACATCCCAGGCGCCGACATCGCGGTCCAGTGCCGCCAGCATCGACTGCGCGACATTCCATTCGGCCCGCAGCCTCGGATTGGCCCGGGTCGTGCCGATCTTGAGGCGCGCCTCGATAGCGCCGACGCGCTGATGATAGCTGGCAGCGCGCTGGCGGGCGCCGTCCCGGAGGCCCGCATGCGCTTTCTCCAGCCCGTCGATCACCCCGGCAAGCGCATCCGCCTCGCCGGCAAGCTGGCGGACCTTGCTGACGACGAAGCTCTCCCCGCCCTGCCGGGACGCGGGCGCCGCGGCCACCTGCCGGGCCGCCGGAGCCGGCGCCTCGCGGACGGCGGGCGCCGCAGGAGCGGCGACACGGGTCGAGCCGGGCGGCAGGCCGGCATCCGGGTTAACGCATCCTGAAATACCCAGAAGCCCGCCTAACAGGAGGGCGCTCGCGCTTGTCCGTTTACGCATAATGTTCCGCCTGAAACGCCACCGGTTTTCCGCCCATTGCCAGACAGTAGCGCGTTATTGCAGCTTCTGACAATGAGTTATCCAAAGGCGGGGAACGGTTCGCGGCAATGCTTGCGCGGACGCCGGGCCGGGGCTAAATTCGCCCGACTCATTAACGGCGCCCGTAGCTCAATCGGATAGAGCGTCTGACTACGGATCAGAAGGTTGGGAGTTCGAGTCTTCCCGGGCGCGCCAGATTTCCATTTCGTGCGAGGACACCGCCCGCGGCGCGCTTGGCGACGGCCGTTCCCGGGGCGGGCTGGCCGAGCGAGGCGGGATGAGCGGAACAGATCTTGATGTCGCGATCGTCGGCGCAGGCGTCGGCGGCCTTTATGCGATCCACCGGCTGCGGAAATCCGGATTCCGGGTCCGCGCCTTCGAGGCCGGCGACGGCATCGGCGGCACCTGGTACTGGAACCGCTATCCGGGTTGCCGCTGCGACGTCGAGAGCATGGAATACTCCTATTCCTTCTCGGAAGACCTGCAGCAGGACTGGCGCTGGCCCGAGCGTTACGGCACCCAGCCCGCGATCCTCTCCTATGTGAACCATGTGGCGGACCGGTTCGACCTCCGCCGGGATGTCGAGCTGAACACGCGCATCCGCTCGGCCCGTTTCGACAGCGAAGCCGGCCTCTGGACGCTGGAGGCGGAGAGCCTGGAGACCGGCGCCGTCCGGTCCGTGCAGGCGCCCCACTGCATCATGGCGACGGGCAACCTCTCGACGCCGCGCACGCCCGGCTATCCGGGGCTGGAGCGCTTCCGGGGCCGCTGGTACCACACCGGCCTGTGGCCGCATGACGGCGTGGCCTTCACC
>JAPOZD010000307.1:626-2679 GCA_026706245.1 Alphaproteobacteria bacterium | reverse complement strand
CCTCTCCACCCGCCAGGAAGCCTTCTGCCGCCACTACGCCGCTTCCGGCAATGCCACAGACGCCGCAAGGCGCGCCGGCCATGCCGAACTCCACGATCCCCGGTCGCCGGAGACCGTCGAGCGCCGCCGCCGGGGCAGCCTCAACCGGCTCGAAAGGACCGGCCCCTTCAACCCGCCCGGAGACGCCACCTCCGCGCCGGACCATGACAAAACATGACATCCCATGACACGCCGCTGGAGTGGGCTCCCCGCGTCATCCCGGCCGGAGCGCAGCGCCTGACGCGGACCCGATCCGAGGGAGAGCCGGGACCTCGGGCAGCCTTGCCCCGGGCGCGCAAGGCTCCGGCTCGCCTCGTCGGCGTCCGGGGCGACGAAAAGGGGCGGCTGCCGCTGCAATTCCAACCGGGTTGCGAGTCGGCGAGCGGACTTGCTATGTTGGGAGATTGATGGGTTGGAGACCCGTCCGAGCGTCGGGTTGGCATGGGTTGCCGGCCCGTGGGGAAAACAGTGACCTACCAAGGGAGTGCAAACATGAAGATCGTGCGTCTGGCATGCGGCGTAGCCGCTGCGGCCATGGTGGGAGGCGTCGCCATGTCCGCTTCCGCCGCAGATGAGGTGCTCTGGAACTTCTCCGCCTGGGGCAAGCCGCGCGCTTTCACCAAGGGCATCGATGCGATGAGCGAGTACCTCGCCGAGAAATCGGGCGGCAACTTCAAGCTCAAGATTCACTACGGCGAGGCGATCTCGCCTTCGAAAGAGAATATCGACGGCATCAAGATCGGCAGCCACGAAGCTGCGATGATGTGCACCTCCTACCATCCGGGCAAGAATCCTGCCGGGACGGTGCTGGACCTGCCGTTCCTGCCCATCTCCGACCTGACGGTGCAGGCGAAGGTGCATGAGGACTTCATCGGGCATCCGGAGTTCAAGAAGGAGATGAAGCGCTGGAACGCCATCCCGATCTTCTCCGGCATCCTGCCGCAATACGAGGCGATGGGCGTCGGCGACCCGCCGCGGAGCGCGGCGGACTTCAAGGGCCTGCGTGTCCGCGGCCTCGGCGGCATCGGCCAGTTCTTCGACAAGCTGGGCGCGGTGCCGACCACAGTGACGGCATCTGAAAGCTACACGGCGCTCGAGCGCGGCACCATCCAGGTGATGACCTTCCCCTACAGCTACGCCTTCGGCGCCTACCGGCACCACGAAGTCGCCAAGTGGTACACGGAAGGCATGGCTCTCGGTTCGGTCTTCTGCCCGCAGATCATGAGCGTCACCGCCTACAACGCCCTCCCGGACGAATACCGGGCGCTGTTCAACGACGACATGAAGTGGAACTCCTACAAGGCGTTGATCGACGCCTATGTCGAGGCCGACAAGAAGTGGATCCCGATCTACGAAAAGGCCATGACGAGGGTGGAATTCACCAAGGAGCAGCACGCCGAATTCGTGAAGATCGGGGCGCAGCCGGTTTGGGACGAGTGGGTAGCGGCGAACAAGGACAAGCTCCCCGCTCAGGAACTCCTCGACTTCGTTCTCGAGCGCGCAGCGCACCACAACAAATCGGCATAGAGGGCACGCCCTCATAAGTCCATATGGGGCCGTTCCGTAGCGAGCGGCCCCATTCTGTTGTTTGCCGAAAGGGGAGGAAGCGAATTCTATGGCTCAGGCTGAGACGCAAAACGGGCGCCGGAACAGCACTTTGTCGGGTTTAGATCGCTTTTTCGGCCGCATAGAGGATGCCGTCACGCTTTTCGCGTCGGCAGCCATCTTCATATTGATGCTGTTCGTGGTCTGCGAAGTCATAGGCAGATATGTATTCAACAGGCCGATCCCCGGAGCGATCGACTGGATCGAGGTCTATATGGCGATCTTCGCCTTCCTTCCCGCGGCTTACGCGCAAAGGCTGGGCGTTCATGTGCGCATGGAACTCGTTGTCGCGAAGATGCGCGGCAGATTGTTGTGGGGCGTCGAATGCTTCGCGGTCTGCATCGGCGTCGTTTATTGCCTCATCATCATCGACAAGAGCTGGGAGCACTTCCTGAGGGCCATTAGCGAT
>JAPOZD010000307.1:0-616 GCA_026706245.1 Alphaproteobacteria bacterium | reverse complement strand
CGATGGAGACAGCACCATCGACGTGCAGCTCCAGACCTGGCCCGGAAAACTGGTCGTTCCCGTAGCGCTTACGCTGCTTTGCATACGGCTCATCATCCAGGTCTGGGGTTACGGCCGGCTGGCGCTCGATCCCGGCAAGGCTCCGCAGGCGGTGCCGGTCATCATGGACGCCGCCGAGCATGCGAGGGCCGAGATCGAAGAGGTCATGGGACGAGAGAGCCAAGACCCGACGGACCCGCCCGACGGCGGCTCCAGGGCTTAAAAGGGGGGCGGTTATTATGGATCCGTTCAATGCAGGTCTCGTATCGGTCGCGGTCATCATCGGGATGGTCGTGCTCGGCGTTCGCGTCGCCTACGCCTCCGGAATTGCCGGCGTTGTCGGGCTGATCATGCTGCGGGGTTACGACCCCGGCGCCGGCCTCGCGGGCCTGCTCGCCCATTCGCAGGTCAGCCATGTCACCCTCTCGGTGCTGCCGATGTTCATCCTCATCGGCTTCCTGGCCTTCTATGCCGGACTCACCCGAAGCGCGTTCTACGCGGCGCGTTGCTGGCTCGGCACCCTGCCGGGCGGCCTCGCCGTCGCGACCGTGCTCGCGACCGCCGGCTTCGCTGCGGG
>JAPOZD010000401.1 GCA_026706245.1 Alphaproteobacteria bacterium | reverse complement strand
GAGGACACGAGGTCGAAACTGGTCAGCATGTCCGTGGCGAGCGAGCGATAGACCGTCCGCTTGATGTAGCGCACGGAAAGCGGCGCGGCGGCGGCGATGCGGCCGGCAAGCGCCATCGCGTCGTCGAGGAAGCTCTCGTCCGGATAGACATGGTTGACGAGCCCGATGCGCTCCGCCGTCTCCGCGTCGATGAACTCCGCCGTCCACAGCAACTCCAGCGCCCGCGCCGTTCCCACCGCGCGCGGCAGGAAGTAGGCCCCGCCCGCACCCGGGATGAGGCCGAGCCGGGCATAGGTCTCGGCGAATCGCGCCGAGGCGGCGCAGACCCGGATGTCGCAGGCGAGCGCCACATCCACCCCGCCGCCCGTGGCGACGCCGTTGACGGCGGCGATGGTCGGCGTGTCCATTGCCGCGAGCCGCTTCGGCACGGCCTGGATCGTCTCCCAGATGCGGTCCTTGGTCGCGCGCGGGCTGTTGTCCCGGCCCCCGCCCATGGTCGAGACGTCGCCGCCGGTGGTGAAGCCCCGCCCCGTGCCGGTGATGACGACGCAGCGCACACCCTCGCGGGCCTCAGCCTCGTCCAGCGCCTCCAGCCAGTCCTCGAGCATGACGTTGGTGAAGGCGTTGAGCTTTTCCGGCCGGTTGAGGCGGATGAGGCCCACCTTGTCGCGGACCTCGAAGACGATCTCGGAGCTCATCGGCCGGTGAAGGCGGGCTTGCGCTTCTCGCGGAAGGCGCGCCCGCCTTCCTTCTGGTCCTCGCTGCGGCTGATCGAGAGCAGCTCGCGCCGCGCCAGCGCCTGAAGCTCGGAGGGCCCGCGCGCCACCACCGTATCGCGCACGAACCGCTTGACCGTCCGGAGCACGAGCGGCGCGCTGTCGCGCAGGATGGTCGCATAGTCCCTTGCCGCAGCCATCAGTTCGCCTCTTGGCACGGCGCGGTTGACCATGCCGATTTCGGCGGCGCGCTCGCCGTCGAAATGCTTGCCGGTCATCATGAATTCCATCGCGAGCTTGTGCGGGATGCGCGCCGCCAGTCCGGCGATCAGCCCGCCGCAGAACCCGATCTGCGCCTCGGGATAGAAGAAGTCCGCAGTCTCGTCCGCCACGGCGAGGTCGCAGAATTCCACGAGGCAGAAGGCCCCGCCGACGCAGTAGCCGTGGACGGCGGCGATGATCGGCTTGTCCACCATCACGCCTACGCCCGGCATGCACTCCCAGAGTTCCGGATCGCGGGGCGGGTCGCGCAGGTCCGCGCCGACCGAGAAGGCCCGCTCGCCGGCGCCGGTCAGGATCGCGACCCGGTCGTCGCCGTCCTGCAATCGTTCGAAGGCCAGGATGAGTTCGGCGACCAGCCCGTTCGAGAGCGCATTCATCTTGTCGGGCCGGTTGAGGGTAATCGTTGCGATGCCGTCTTCGGAGCGGTAGTCGATCAGCGGCGCATTCACGGATGCGTTCTCCCGTTTGTGAATCCCGTATAGGATAGCGCCTAGCCGCAGGGGAGGGCGACTCTTGGCCAACCGACCGCTGGTGGAGGCGCTGTTTCACGAGCCGAGCTCGACAGTGAGCTATATCGTGGCCTGCCCCGAGACCGGCCGGGCCGCCGTCGTCGATCCGGTGCTCGACTACGACATCTACTCCGGGCGGACCGAAACCGCTTTCGCCGAACGGCTTGTCGCGCGGGTCCGCGAGCGCGGCCTCAGCGTTGAGTGGATCCTCGAAACCCATGTCCATGCCGACCATCTGAGCGCCGGCGCCTTCCTCAAGCAGGCGCTCGGCGGCAGGACGGCCATCGGCGGCCATATCGTCGATGTGCAGGCGGTCTTCAAGGACATCTACAACCTGCCGCCGGAGTTCCTGACGGACGGCTCGCAGTTCGACCGGCTGTTCGGCGACGAGGAGCGGTTCCGGATCGGCCGGGTGGAGGCGCGGGTGCTGCACACGCCGGGCCACACGCCCGCCTGCGTCACCTATGTCATCGGCGATGCCGCGTTTACCGGCGACACGGTCTTCATGCCGGATTTCGGCACCGCGCGCTGCGACTTCCCCGGCGGCGATGCGGCGGCGCTCTACCGCTCCGCGCGCCGCATCCTCGCCCTGCCGCCCGAAACGCGCATCTTCGTCGGGCACGACTATGCTCCGGGCGGGCGGGAGGTCGCGTGGGAGACGACGGTGGAAGAGGAGCGCAGGGCGAACCGGCATGTGCGCGACGGCATAGACGAGCAGGCCTTCGTCGCCATGCGCACCGAGCGCGACAAGGTGCTGGACGTGCCGGCGCTGCTGCTGCCTTCGATCCAGGTGAACATGCGCGGCGGCGACCTGCCGGAGCCTGAAAGCAATGGCCGCGCCTATCTCAAGATTCCGCTCAACGCATTCTGAGCCATGACCGACCTGCTGGACGCCACGGGCCTGCGCTGTCCGATTCCGGTCCTGCGGGCCCGCAAGCGCCTCCGCACGATGGCGCCCGGTGCCCGGCTGGAGGTGCTGACCGACGACCCGGCCTCGCCCATCGACATGCGCCATTTCTGCGCCACGGAAGGCCATGACATCGTGGAAGCCCAGGAAGCGGACGCGCCCTACCGGTTCGTGATCGCCAGGGCGGGATAGGCCCCCGCCGGCGGAGACGCCGCGCGACGTGTCATGGGATGTCATGTTTTGTCATGCGGCGGGGGTTCCGGGATGGTTTTCCG
>JAPOZD010000034.1 GCA_026706245.1 Alphaproteobacteria bacterium | reverse complement strand
CGACGGCGGCCAGCGCCCCGGGCCCGAGTCCCGCCACCGCGCCGAGCCAGGTCAACGCAGCCCCCGCCTCGCGCCGCCCGGCCGCCTGCGCCAGCGGCGAGCGCAGCCGGAGCCCCGCTTCGCGCCCGTCAAGCGCAAAGGCCGGGACCTCGCCGCGCCGGGCGAGGATGGAGAGCGCGCGCCCGATGAGCGGCGTCAGCAGCTCGGCCTCCAGCCGCCCGTAGGTCGCGCCGAGCAGCCGCGCGGTTTCCGCCGAGCGCTCCAGCACCTCGGTCGCGGTCATGGCCGGGCTCGCGGGCGCGGCCAGCCGGTCGGCGAGCAGCGCGTGGCGGATGCGCTTGCGCAGGTCCTCCAGCACGAGTTGCGACACGTCGAAACGCCCCGGCGCGGCAAGCGGCGTCAGCCCCGCCGAGCCCACCGCCTTCGGCATGACCGCGCCCGGCACCAACTCCACCGCCGTCGGGTCGAGCACGCCGTCATCGTCGGCCTGCCAGATGCCGGTCGCCGCTATGGAGGCGTTCTTCAGGATGAGCTCCACCACCTTGTCGGCGGTCTTGATGTCGGGCAGCGCCTTCATCACCGGCGAGCGCCCATAGACCTCGCCCGGCACCTTCAGCCAGCGGAAGCAGATGAAGGGCGAGACCGCGAAGCGGCCCTCCGCCAGCAGTTGCGCCGCCCGCCCGCCGCCGCCTTCCAGCACCGCCAGGTAGCGGTAGCCGCCGCCGCGCATAACGTAGCGATTCGTCGAATTGGCGGCGTCAGCGCCGCCGCCATCGGCCCCGGGCGCAACGCTCTCCACGACGCTGAACGGGCCTTCGCCGGAAAGGACCGGCGCGCGGGGAAAGCGGGCGCGGAGCGCGGCCGGGCCGAGCTCGCGCCGCCGCCACACCCGGTCGAGCCGCCCTTCCGGCCCCTCCTCCAGCACCGCCTCGCGCAGCGGCACGGCGGTGAAGCGGAAGGCCGAGGCTGCGCCGAGCGCGCTTTCCTCGAACAACAGGCAGCCCGTGCCCAGCACCACGAGGTCCAGCAGCGCCTGATGCATCTCGACCGCGAAGGCGGAGCGGTCCAGGTGGCCCTGCAGGGCCTCGGCCGCCATGTCCAGCATTTCAGCGCCGTCGGGAGCCGCCTCCTGTCCCGGCTCGAAGCCGACCCAGCGCTCGAAGGGCGGCGTGAGTTCGGCGAGCAGGCTGGCGGCAAGCTGTTCCGCGGCGTCGGCGGCGGTGGCGTCGTAGATGCGCCCGGCGGCGCGGACGCCGCCATCGCTATTGACCGCCCCGTCCGTCCCGTAGGGGAGGGCATGGGCCGCGCAGTCGCGCCAGAGCGCCTCCCAGGGACGCCGCCGGGCCTCGGCGCGGCGGTAATCCGCCAGCAGAACCTCCGGATCCGGTGTTTCGGCAATCATGTGTGTTTCCCTCATGTTCTAACCTATCCTACCCCATGTTTCTCATTTGTCAACCCAATGCGAGAAACATTACTCATTATCGAGGAGGAAATCGTGCAACTGGCCCGGCGTGAGCACCCGCCAGGACGCGATCCCGAGCACCCGCTTGGCCACTTCGACGCAGGTGGCGGGCAAGAGCGGCGCCGGCCGGAAGCGCCGCCGCCGCCGCGTCTCGACCACGGTGAAGCCCCGCTCGCGGTAGAACCCGGCAAGGTCGAAGGCCGCCGGCACGGGCTGCACCGCGACATCGGTATAGCCGGCCAGCGGATCGACCGTGATCCAGCGCCCCGCCTCCTCCAGCGCGACGAAGCAATGGCGGAACCCCGGCCGGAGCAGCCGGAGCCAGCCCAGGTCCGCCTTGCCGGAAAACACCGCAAGCGCCCGCCCGCCGCCATTCGTGGCGTTCGCCGCGTTGCGCGCGGCGGTCGTAGCGTTCGCCGCGTTGCGCGCGGCGGTCGTAGCGTTCGCCGCGTTGCGCGCGGCAGTCGTAGCGTTCGCCGCGTTGCGCGCGGCGGCGCCGTTGTGCCCGGAACCGCCCGTCATGCCGCGGCTCCCCGGGGTCCGGAGCCTCCGCCGGCAACGATCCCCTTGGCGCGCAGCAGGTCCTCCAGCCGCGCCATGCCCTCCTGCCAGAGCAGGGCAAGCGGTCCGTGCGCCGGGGCTTCGAGGCGGCGGCCGAACCCGGTCAGCACCTGCAGGTGCCGCCGGGTGAGAACGCCGGGCTTTACCAGCCGGCGCAGGCAGGCCAGCATGTCGAGCGGCGTGCAGGGCCGGCCCCGGCCCTCATGGCCCGGCACGCCGCCATCCTCGACCATGAGGCGCCAGGACATGAACCAGAACCAGGCCTCTTCGGCGTTCCTGAACGGCTTTTCGCCGCCGGCGCCTCGTGAAAAATCGGGAACAGGCATGAATCCCCCCTGTGTTCTTTAAATGTTCCGATTTCCCCTATGTGGTCAAATTCCTAGTGCATGTCAAGCGGATTTGTGCCTATGATGAATCCCATGCTGACCCATTCCGAAGTCTGGGCCGCGATCGACGCGCTGGCGGACCATCACGGCCTGTCGGTATCCGGGCTCGCCAAGCGTTCGGGGCTGGATGCCACCACATTCAACCGCAGCAAGCGGACTACCAGGGGCGGGCGGCCGCGCTGGCCCAGCACGGAGAGCATCTCCAAGGCGATGGCGGCGACCGGCTGCGGCGTTTCGGGGCTGCTGGCCGGCGCACCCTCGCGGCGCAATTGCTCGGCAAACAGCCCCGAAA
>JAPOZD010000026.1 GCA_026706245.1 Alphaproteobacteria bacterium | reverse complement strand
CCCGGCCATCCTGACCGCCTTCCTGATCTCCTTCTTCCCCATCGTGGTGAATGTCGCGACCGGGCTCGCCACCACGGAGCCCGAACTGGAAGACGTGCTGCGCGCGCTCGGAGCCCGCAAGCTCGACGTCATCCTCAAGGTCGGCATTCCACGCGCGCAGCCCTATTTCTTCGGCTCGCTCAAGGTCGCGATCACGCTCGCCTTCGTTGGCTCGGTCGTGTCGGAGACCATCGCCGCCAATGCCGGCATCGGCTACCTGATGAGCGTCGCCGGCACGAACTTCCAGATGCCGCTCGTCTTCGCCGGGCTGATCGCGCTCGCCATCGAAGGCATCGCCATGTATGCGCTGTTCGCCTTCATCGAGATGCGCACCACGCGCTGGGCATTCCGCTCCTCCTTCGCCGCCGGCGCGTGACGGGGGCTCGCGCAATGGCCGAGGATAAACGGAAGACGCTCGGGAATTCGTCCGAGGATCGTGCGCGTCGTGCCATTCCGGACAAGGGAGATGTGCACGCGACGCCCGGCCGCCCTCTTTCCGAACTATTTGGCATGCTCGCATATGACGGTCCGCCGGTGACGCTGGAGGATATGGATCGGGCCATCGCCGAAGGGGCATACGACGACTGATCGGGCACGCCGCGTTTTCCTCTCGACAAGGACTGCGCCCGGTCCCACATTGCGGGCCATGTACACGCAAGGGCTGAACCAGTCGGTCGAAGAGGGCGGACCCGAGGATGCGGAACTGCTGGCCCGCTTCCAGGCGAAGATCGACCGCGAGGAAAAGATCGAGCCGAATGACTGGATGCCGGCGGCTTACCGGCAGACGCTGATCCGCCAGATCAGCCAACATGCCCATTCCGAAATCGTCGGCATGCTGCCGGAGGGCAATTGGCTGTCCCGCTTGGCGAGCAGGATCGCCTTGCGGCGCAGGCTCGGCAAGGTGCAGGACGAGGGCGGGCACGGCCTGTATCTCTACGCCGCCGCCGAGACGCTCGGCATCTCGCGGGCGGAAATGGTGGAACGCCTGCTGGACGGCCGGGCGCGCTACTCCTCGATCTTCAACTACCCGACGATCACCTGGGCGGATATCGGCGCGGTCGGCTGGCTGGTGGACGGGGCGGCGATCATGAACCAGATCCCGCTCTGCCGCTGCTCCTACGGCCCCTATGCACGCGCCATGATCCGCATCTGCAAGGAAGAGAGCTTCCACCAGCGCCAAGGCTACGAGGCCATTTGCCGCCTCGCGCAGGGAACGGCGGCGCAGAAGCGCATGGCGCAGGACGCGCTCGACCGCTGGTGGTGGCCGTCGCTGATGATGTTCGGCCCCTCGGACGCCGACTCGCCGCACACCTCGCGCTCCATGCGATGGAAGATCAAGCGCTTTACCAATGACGAGCTGCGCCAGAAGTTCGTGGATGCCACGGTCCCGCAGGCGCGGCTGATCGGCCTGGAGCCGCCGGACTCCGATCTCCGCTGGGACGAGGAGAGCGGCCACTGGCGCTTCGGCGAGATCGACTGGACCGAGTTCAACGAAGTGCTGGCGGGCAACGGGCCCTGCAACCGCGAGCGCATGGCCGCGCGCCGCAAGGCCCATGCCGACGGCGCCTGGGTGCGGGAGGCCGCGACCGCCCACGCGCGCAGGAAGCAGGCGCGCGCCGCCGCGGCGGAATAGTCCCCGGCGGGCGGAGCGCATGTCCGACGACAAAAGAAGCGGCGGGAACGAGCGGGACTGGCCGCTGTTCGAGGTGTTCATCCGCGCCCGCACCGGGCTGCACCACCGCCACTGCGGCTCGCTGCACGCGGCCGATCCCGAAATGGCGCTGGCGCGCGCCCGCGACGTCTATACCCGGCGCGGCGAGGGCACGAGCATCTGGGTCGTCCTCTCGGAACGCATCCATGCCTCCGACCCCGCCGACAAGGATATGCTGTTCGAGCCGGCGATGTCCAAGATCTACCGCCATCCGAGCTTCTACGACCTCCCCGACGACGTCGAGAACATGTAGATGGCGGACGCGCTCACCGCCGCCTATGCGCTGCGCCTCGGCGACGACGCGCTCATCCTGAGCCACCGGCTCTCGGAATGGGTCGGGCACGGGCCGGAGCTGGAAGAGGATATCGCGCTCGCCAACACCGCGCTCGACCTGCTGGGGCAGGCGCGGCTGCTGCTCTCCCATGCCGGCGAGCGGGAGGGCGAGGGACGCGACGAGGACGCGCTCGCCTACGGGCGGGACGTGCTGGACTTCACCAACCTGCTGCTGGTCGAGCAGCCGAACGGCGACTTCGCGCAGACCATGGTGCGCCAGTTCCTGTTCGACGCCTATGCAGCGGAGCTCTGGCCGCGCCTTTCCGCCTCACGCGACGAGGCGCTGGCCGGCATTGCCGGCAAGGCCGCGAAGGAAGCCGCCTACCATGTCGAGCAGAGCGCCGCCTGGGTGGTGCGCATGGGCGACGGTACGGAGGAAAGCCATGCCCGCGCCCAGGCCGGACTGGACCTGCTTTGGCCCTATGCCGGCGAGATATTCGAGGCCGACGAAGTGGAAGCGGGTCTGGCGGCGAAGGGCGTCGCCGTTGCGCCGTCCGAATTGCGCGCGCCCTGGCAGGCGCGGGTCGAGGCGGTTCTGGACGAGGCGGGGCTGACGCCGCCCGACGGCGCAGGCGTCCGCCTCGGCGGCCGGCAGGGACGGCACAGCGAGCATCTGGGCCGTCTGCTGGCAGA
>JAPOZD010000152.1 GCA_026706245.1 Alphaproteobacteria bacterium | reverse complement strand
TGCTGCTGAAGGCCGTGAAGCGGATGCGGGGCATGATGCGGCGTCCCGCAATGGCGAAATACATAGACCGCGAGTTGCTGCCCGGCGAGGCGGTCTCTGACGACGGCAGCCTGGAAGCAGACATCCGGCGGAACGGCGCCACCGCCTACCACCAGTGCGGGACCTGCGCGATGGGTCCGGGCGATGATTCCGTGGTGGACAGCCAGCTCCGGGTGCGCGGCGTCGAGGGCCTGCGGATTGCCGACGCCTCGATCATCCCGCGCATTCCGAATGCGGCGCTCCACGCCCCCGCCATCATGATCGGGGAAAAGGCCGCCGCGCTCATTGGGGCGGAAGACGCATGTTGAAGCCTGTTGGCCTTGAACGACCGGTTATAGCTTGTCTGGACTGGTCTATCTGGCTAACTTGGATAGATACAGGATCGAGGGTGAACTCATGATCCGGGTTACGGTTTCCGAAGCAAAGAATGGCCTGAGCGCCTATCTCCGCCGGGTCCGGGCGGGGGAGACGGTGCTGGTGCTCGATCGCACGACCCCCGTGGCGCGCATCGTCCCTGTCGGACGGAGCGCGGACAACACGGGCGGGACGAACGAGGCAGACGACGACGCCAGGATTGCCCGGCTGGAGCGCGCCGGAATACTATTGCGGCGCGGAGCGGAGAGCCCCTTGACAGTCCTGGGGCCACCTCTTCGGGCGGACGCCGGGATTTTGGATGCACTGCTCGAAGAACGTGAGGAAGAGTATCGGGAAGGCAATCGTTGAACTTCTGGGACACCTCCGCCCTCGTCGCTCTCGGCGTGGATGAAAGACACCGGCAGTTCGCTGTCCGCTTGCTGGAGGCGGACGACCGCATGGCCGTCTGGTGGGGATCGACGGTCGAGTATGTCGGGGCGGTCTCACGCCGGGAACGCGAAGGAAGCTTGACGACGGCAGAAGCGTCCGGAGTTATCCAACGCCTCCATGCTCTCTCGCAGCTGTGGTACGAAGTCCAGCCGGGCCAGCGCGTCAAGGATCTGGCGCAGCGCCTGCTCCGTGTTCATCCGCTTCGCGCTGCCGACAGCCTCCAGCTTGCAGCAGCGCTGGTAAGCGCCGAAGAGCACCCTTACGGTGTCGGGTTCGTGTGCTTCGATACACGTTTGAACGAAGCGGCGTCCCGGGAGGGGTTTGTGATCCTGGCGCCCTGAGCGCCGGCCGCCGCGCTTGTCGAGGGGAACAAGCCTTTATGACCGAAGCGATGGAAGCCATCCTGGAACCCGGGCTTCGGATCGTCGATGCCCACCACCATCTCATGGACGGGCCCGGCCACAGCTACGGCATCGACGACTATGCAGCCGATTGCGCCCTGGGCCACGATATCCGCGCCTCGGTCTATATCGAGGTTCGCCAGCATTACCGGGATGGCGGCCCCGGGCATCTGAAGCCCGTCGGCGAGACCGAATTCGTCGCTTCGCTGGCGGAGCGCGCGGAAGCGGGCGCTTGGGAAGGCCGCAAACTCTGCGCCGGCATCGTCGGCTATGCCGACCTCGCCATCGGGGACAGGGCGGGCGAGGTTCTGGACGCCCATATCGAGGCCGGCGGCGGGCGGTTCAAGGGCATTCGCCGGGGCGTCTATTGGGACTTCGACGAGGCCGTTTACGGCCAAATCGCCATACGCCCGCCGCCCGGCCTGCTGCTGGATGCGGAATTTGCGCGCGGCTTCGCGCAATTGCAGGCCCGTGGCCTTTCGTTCGACGCCGTGCTCTTCCATCCGCAGCTGCCGGAACTGGCGGACCTCGCCCGGCGGTTCCCGGACACGCCCATAATCCTCAACCATCTGGGTTTCCGCCTCGGCGTCGGGCGCCACGCCCTCGACCCGGCAGGGGCGACGGAGGAATGGCGGCGGGGGCTGGCCGCCGTCGCCGAATGCCCGAATGTGCTGATGAAGGGCGGCGGCTTTGGCATAAGGCTCTGGGGCTTCGACATCGCCGAGGGCGAGCGGCCCTCATCGGACGTGCTGGCCGAACTCTGGCGGCCGTTCTTCGAGACCGGCCTGGAACTCTTCGGAACCGAGCGCGTCATCCTCGAAAGCAACTATCCCGTGGACGGGCAGACAACGACCTTCACCGCCCTCTGGAATGCCTTCAAGCGCCTGACACGCGGCTGCTCCGACGACGAGAAACGGATGCTCTACCGGGAAAACGCCAACCGGGCCTACAGGCTGGGCCTGGAGACATAGCGCCTTCTACGCGCCGACCAGATTTCCCCTGAAGGTCGCCGCCTCGTAGTCCCGGCGGAAGATGCCGCGCTCCTGCAGCACCGGCACCACCCGGTCCACGAAGTCCTCATAACCGCCCGGCACGACTGCCGGCGTGATGTTGAAACCGTGGCAGCCGGTCGCCCGCCAGATCGCCTCCAGTTCGTCCGCGACCTCCTCGGGCGTGCCCAGTATCTGCGGAATCAGTCCCGCCAGGCCGGAGAGCCGGACGGCCTCGCGAAGCGATATCCGCTCGTCGCCGAACATGCCCGCCATCGCCTTGACGAGGCCCCGCGACGCCTGCGTGTCGATGTCCTGGAGCGGCCTGTCGATATCCACGGTCGCAAGATCGACGCCGAACGTGCCGGATATGCGCGTCAGCGCCGCGTCGATGGGAATGCGCGCCAGCATCCCGTCGCGGCGCGCCGCGGCCTCCTGCCGGCTGCCGGCCACGAGGGGCTGGACCGCGAAGGTGACCTTCGGCTCGCGC
>JAPOZD010000392.1 GCA_026706245.1 Alphaproteobacteria bacterium | reverse complement strand
GGATTGCGGCGACGCCGAGTTCTTCGGCCATCATCCGCCAGACCTCGGCGTCGTAGCCGGCATCCGTTTCCGCCACCCGGCGCACCTCGGTCGTCGGCGACCGGTCCTGCAGGAAACGGCGGAGCATGTTCCGGAATTCGGTCTGCTCCTCGGAAAAACTGAATTTCATGCGTTATCGGTCCTCGTTTCAGCAGCGGAATCGGAGACGGCCGCGACCAGCGCTTCGGCCCCCTCCCAGTCATAGGTGCGAAAGCTGTGCCCGCGCGTGACGAAGGGCGCGCCGGCATAGAACATCTCGTATTGCGTCTGCCGGCCCGCGAATTCGGAGCCGAGCGCATCCCAGGCAAGCTTCATCAACCGGACGCGCTCGACCGGCGGCGCGCCGTCGGCGGACTGCTGGACGCTTTGCAATATGCCGGCGAGCTCGGGGTCGGCGAGGTCGCGCTCCGAGGACGGCAGCATGATAAGCGCGCCGCCGGCAAGCCCGCGCACCCTCTCGACCATGCGCGGATAGAGCGCCTGGCAGTAGGTCTGCGCGGCATAGACGGAATGCGCGTCCGGCACGAACCAGCGGCCGCGCTGTCGGCCCTTCACCTCCATGCCGTGGAGCATGGTCTCGACCGCGGTCGCCTGCGCGGCCAGCATCCCGAGGGTCTCGGCCACCGGCGGCATCTTCGCCGTGCCGATGGTCTCGCAGATGCGCCGCGCCAGCCCAACCAGGAACTTGAACTTCACCGCGAGCCGGATCTGGGCCTGGTAGTTCTGGTAGATGTGGCCGGGCGTGGCGTGGAACTGGCGCGCGCACATGGCCGGGCTGCGGTGGACGAAGACGCGCTCCCAGGGAACCTTCACATCGTCGAACCAGACCAGCCCGTCATTCTCGTCGAAGCGCGAGGCGAGCGGGTCGTCGAAGGTCGAGAGCGCGCGGCCTTCATAGGACTTGCGCGCCAGCAGCCGGAGCCCTTTCGCCGCCATCGGGACCGCGAAGCTGATCGCGTAGTCCTCCTCGTCCGGCTTCAGCGGCTGGAGGTGGGCCACGAACATCTCGTTTGCGAGCACGGCCGCGGTGCCGAGCATCTTGCCGCCGCGTACCGTCACGCCTTCCACGTCCTCGTCCACGATGCGGAGCATCGGGCTGTCGCTGCCCTGTTCGCCCGTGCTCTTCGAGCGGTCCAGTTGCGGATTGACGATCACATAGGTGAGGTAGAGGTCGTTGTCGCGCGCATGGACGAAATAGTCATGGAAGGCGCGTGCGCGGGCAGGGTCGTGCGCCTCGAATACCTCAAGCCCCATGATCTGCCCGGTGACGGCCGACGCCAGATGGTCCGGCGCCCGGCCCATGAACCCCGCATGGCATTCGGCCCAGGCGGTCAGGGCCTCGCGGCGGCGCACAAGCTCGTCCAGCGAGGCCGGCATCTGCCAGGCGCGGTTGACTCGCCGGCCGCCGGTCGGGGAGGCGAAGGTCATCGCCTCCAGATTGGCCGGCTCTGCCTGGTAACCGTAGAGCCCGGCCGCCGAACGCACTGCGTTGCGGAAGGCGGGATGCTCGGCCGGGTTCTCGACGCGGGCGCCGTCAAGCCAGACCGCGCGGCCGTCCTTCAGGCTTGCCAGGTGTTCGGCGGCGTCCTTGGCCGCGCCCCCCATCGTTCGGCGGTCTCCGGGCTCCTTCGCCTAGGTTGCCGTCGAATAGTCGGTCGGGTCCATGACCACGCTTTCGATGGAGGCGACCAGCGAGCCGTCGCGCTCGCTCTCGGCCCTCGCCTTCTGCCAGTCGGGATCGTCGCGGAAGGACGCCCAGGCGCGCTCCATCTGCGCGGCGTCCTCGAATGTGCAGATATAGATGAGCTGGTTCGGGTCAGCGCGGTTGATCCAGAAGCCGGCGACGCCGATGCCGTGTTTGGCGAAGAGGCTACAGGTGTGGTCCCGGAAGCGGGCGTTGAGCGCATCGATCTTGCCGGGCGCGGCGTTGTAGGTGCGCAGTTCGTAGAGCATGGGGGTCTTTCCTCGGGTTCGGGCGGGATCGGACGAGCGGCTACTCTTTCGGCTCGAGGCGGAGCGCAGCGGAGTTCATGCAATAGCGGAGTCCCGTCGGCGGCGGCCCGTCCGGGAAGACGTGGCCCAGATGTGCGTCGCACCCGGCGCAGAGCACCTCAGTGCGGGTCATGAACCAGCTCCGGTCCACCTTCTCCGCGACGGCTTCGGCCGAGATGGGCCGGGTAAAGGACGGCCAGCCGGTGCCGCTGTCGAATTTTGTGTCGCTCTCGAACAGCGGAGTGCTGCAGCAGATGCAGCGATAGGTGCCGGGCGTCTTGGTGGCGTGGTACTCGTTGGCGAAGGGGCGTTCGGTGCCGTGCCGGCGCGTCACCTTGTATTGCTCGGGCGTGAGCCGGCGGCGCCATTCGGCGTCGCTGAGTTCGGTTCGGGGGGGCGCTCTGTCGAGGATGTCGGTCATGGGGTCCACCGGTGGCCGCATCGAGGATGCAGGCCTGTCGAGATTGCTGCCGTTCGTCTTTAGCCCGCAACCGGTTGCGGGCGGAAAAACGGTATGCCCAACCTGCGCCCCGCGCAAGCCCGGTCGGGATGGCGGCCGGGCGGGCAGGGGCCTTTCTTGCGCCGCTGCCTTCGGGAAGAATGCGCATGGCGCCTTGTCGATCCGCTGAATCCGGAGCCGGAAATCCATGGGCATTCCCACCACGCATGCCGGCAGCCTGCCCCGGCCGCTGGAACTCACCGGCCTCTATGCGCGCCGCGCCCAAGGGGGCCATGTGGACGCCGACGCCCTGGCAGCGGCCGGACGCGCGGCGACCGACGCCATCGTCGCCCGGCAGGTCGAGACGGGCGTCACCGTCGGCAATAATGGCGAGCAGCAGCGGGAGGGCTTCTTCCTCTATGTCCAGCACCGCATGAGCGGCTTCGGCGGAAGCTGGAAGCGCCCCGGCCGCCGGGACGTGTTCCGCTATCCGGGGCTGGTGCGCGAATACGAGACCTTCCTGCGCGTGCGCGCCGAAGCGGTTTCCAACATGGAGCCGCCGATGAACCTTGGCGCCGTCCGCTATGTGGACCGGGGGCCGCTCGAAGACGAGTGCGAGACCTTCCGCCGTGCGCTGGAAAGGGCAGGAGGCGGCTTCGGGCAGCCCTTCATGACGGCGGCCTCGCCGGGCATCGTGGTTTCGGCCATGAAGAGCGGGCACTACGCCGACCGGAATGCCTATCTCGCCGATGTCGCCGAGGCACTCCGGGTCGAATACGAGGCAATTATCAGGAACGGATGGCTGTTGCAGATCGATGCGCCGGACCTTGCGATGGAGCGCCATTTCCTGTTCGCCGACGAACCGCTCCGCGCCTTCCAGGACTGGGTGGAGCTCGTGGTCGGGACGCTGAACGGCGCGCTGGCGAACGTGCCGCGAGAGCGGGTGCGGCTGCATGTCTGCTGGGGGAACTACGAAGGGCCGCACGACATGGATGTCGAGCTTCGTGACGTGTTGCCGATCCTGCTCACGGCCGATGTCGGCGGGCTGGTGCTGCCCTTCGCCAATCCCCGCCACCAGCACGAGGTCGAGGAACTGCGCCGCACGCCGCTGGCCCCGGACCAGTATCTGGTCGCGGGCGTGATCGACACCACGACCAACTATGTCGAGCACCCGGAGACTGTGGCCGAGCGGCTGGAGCGCGCGGCCCGCGCCGTGGGCGATCCGGCGCGCATCCAGGCCGGCACGGACTGCGGCTTCGACACCTCCGCCGGCATGGGCCGGGTGCCGGAAGACGTGGTCTGGGCCAAGCTCCGCAGCATGGCCGAAGGCGCCCGCATCGCAAGCGGGCGGCTGGGAGTCGAGTAAGGCGGATTTTCGACAAGCCCTTTGCGTGGCGATGCTCAGGATTGAAGCAATGCCTCCAATTCGGATATCCGCAAGAGCAGCATGAGCGGTTCCCGGTCCGAGAACGGGCGGAAACCGAAGCGCGCGTAGAAGGCCGCCGCCCGGTCGTCGATGGCTTGCACGATGATGGCGCGGGCGCCGATGATCCCGGCGGCGGAGAAAGCGCGCTTCGCCGCATCGACCAGAAGATCGGATCCGAGGCGGCGGCCCCGATAGTCTTCGTCCACCGCGAGTTGTCCGAGCAGGATGACCGGGATGGGATCGGGCATGCTCCGCCCCACCCGGGAAGACACCCGGCGTCTTTCTACTGCGCTTGCAGCGAGGCTGTAGAAGCCTGCGACGCGGTTGCCGTTACAGGCGACATAGGTGCGCGCGCCGCCCTTGGCTTCATTCAGCCGCGCCATCCTGTGCAGCCAGGCATCGAGGCCGGACACGCCTGAGGAAAATTGCGAGATGTCGTGCTGCGGCCCGAGTGGCTCCGGGGCGGCTACCGATCCCATTGGGGCCGCTGCGCGAAGCGGTCCTTAACGGCGGGATCGGGCTCCACGGGAGCATCGAGAGCCGCAGTGAAGGCATCCCAGGCCTCTTCATCGAGGATGATCGCCGGGCGTTCGTTGAGCGTCTCGATTGCCGCTGCTTCGCTGGCGCCGAGAACGAACTCGGTGCGCGTGACGCCCCGGACAGCCGCTGCCCGGTCGATAACGGCCAAGCGTTCGTCCGACATCCGAAAATTGACCTGGGCCATACCGGCCTCCCATGTCGAAACGTAGTTGACGCAAATGCTCATTGTATAGCGTATGTATAGACACAGGACAATCAGTCAAATTCTGTCCATCAAGTGCGGTTGGCGGTCACCTGCTCAATGGCCTTCCGGACGCCGCCCGGCCGGTGCGGCACGCCGTCGATGGCAAGATTGGCCTCGATGGCGCCGAGCAGGCCGAGGATCATGGTTTCGTTCAGGTCCCCCAGATGGCCGATGCGGATAATCTTGCCGGCGAGGTCGAGCAGGCCGTGGCTGACGGCGACATTGAAGCGGTCGCGCAGGCTGTCGCGGAAGGCATTCGGGTCGTGGCCTTCCGGCCAGCGCACGGCGGTCACCGTGTCGGAGCGTTCTTCCGGGCGGCGCGCATTCAGTTCGAAGCCCCATTCCTCCACGGCGAGCCGCACAAGGTCCGCCATCCGGCGGTGGCGGGCGAACACATTGTCGAGCCCCTCCTCGAACAGGAGGTCGAGGGCCACCCGCATGCCGGAGAAAATCTGCGTCGGCGCCGTGCCGGGGAATTTCGGCAGGTCGCCGCCCTGGTCCAGCATGCGCTGCCAGCTCCAGTATCGGCGCGGCGAGCCGCCTTCCCTGGCAATGGCGAGTGCCCGGTCGTTCAGGCCGATGATTCCAAGGCCGGTCGGCAGCATCAGCCCCTTCTGCGAGCCGCCGACGGTGACATCCACGCGCCATTCATCCATGCGGTAGTCCATGGAGGCGAGCGAGGAGATGGTATCGACCATCAGCAGCGCATCGTGGCCGGCCGCGTCCATTGCGCGACGGATGGCTGCCACGTCGCTCAGCACGCCGGTCGAGGTCTCGCTGTGGACGACGCCGACGGCCCTGATCCGCCGTTCCGTGTCCTTCCGCAGCGCGTCCTCGACGGCGTCCGGATCGGCGGCGCTGCGCCAGTCGCCCGGCAGCGTGACGACCTCGGCACCGAAGAGCCCGGCCATCTCCGCCCACCATGTCGAAAACGCGCCCGTCTCCGGGATGACGATGGCGTCGCCCGGCCGGAAGAGGTTGACGATGGTGCTCTCCCAGGCGCCGTGGCCGGAGGACGCCCAGCAGAGGATGGTGCCGTCCGTCTTGAAGACCCGCTTCAGGTCCCGGTAGCAGCCGGCCGCCAGCGCCTCGAAGGCCGGGCTGTTGAAGTCCTCGGTCGGCCGGTCCATCGCCCGGAGGATCGGCTCCGGGATGTTGGTCGGTCCGGGCAGGGCCATGAAGGGGCGCCCGGCGGCGCGCGGCATGTTCATGAGTGGGTGCGGGTCCAGATTTCGTCTATGGCCGCGAGCTCTTCCGCGCTCATCGCCCAGTCGCAGGCGACCGCATTGGACTTGATCTGCTCGGGCGACATGGCGCCGGCGATGACGCTGGAGACCTGCGGGCGGGCCGCCAGCCACGACATGGCGAGGTCCAGCATGGTCCGGCCGCGTTCCTGCGCGAAGGCGGTGAGTTCTCGTACCATGGCGAGATTGGCTGCGTTCCAGTAGCGGTCGATGAAGCGGTTGCTGTCCGCCATGCGCGTGCCGGCGAGCGGCTTGTCGCCATGCTTGCCCGTGAGGAGGCCGCTCGCGAGCGGGAAGAAGGGCAGCAGGCCGAGGTCGTATTTCTCCATCATCGCCAGGCGGTCGTCTTCCAGGCCGCGTATGGCGAGGCTGTATTCGTCCTGCGCGGAGACAAAGGCGCCCAGGCCATGCATCTCCGCGGTCAGTTCGGCCTCGACGGTTTGCCATGCGGTGAAGTTGGAGTGGCCGATATAGCGCACCTTGCCCTGGCGGATGAGGTCGTCGAGCGCGCGCAGCGTCTCCTCGATAGGGGTCAGCGGGTCGGGCTGGTGGAGCTGGTAGAGATCGATCCAGTCCGGGCCGAGCCGCCGGAGGCTCGCCTCGACCGCATGCATGATGTAGAAGCGCGCCGCGCCGATGCCGTAAGGCCCGTCGGCCATGCGCATGCCGAATTTGCTGGCGAGCACGATGTCCTTGCGCCGCGCGCCGAGCGACTTGCCGAGGAACTCCTCCGACTTGCCGCGCCCGCCATAGATGTCGGCGGTGTCGAACAGCGTGATGCCGGCGTCGAGCGCGGCATGGACCACGGCGTCGGTGCCGGCCTGGGCGCGCCGCTGGCCGAAAGTGGTGCAGCCGACGCCGACGAACGAAACCTGCAGGCCGGAGCGGCCCAGATTGCGAAACTGCATGATGCGGATATCCCGTGTGAAGGCGGAGGCAGTATAGCCCGGCGGCCGTTATTCGTAGCCGGGTTGATGTATCTCGATGATGGTGCCTTCGGGGTCCTGGAAGAATATCTGGTACCAGCCGCCCATGGCCCAGGCGCCATAGTCTGAGAAGGGAATGCCGAGGTCCGTCAGGCGCTTCTTGACCGCCTCGATATCGTCCGTGCGGAAGGCGATATGCCCGCGCGCCAGCGGGTTGACGGCATGGCCCATGCGGTGCCCGCCGCCGAGGTCCTGCGTGGCGAGGTGGAAGTCGGTGCGCCCGTCGGTCAGGAACGACACGCCGCCCGAATAGCCCTGGTTCAGGTTCCGGTTGCCCTCGCGGCCCTCCATGGTCTCCATGCCGAAGACCGAACGGTAGAATTCGTCCAGCCCGGGCACGTTCTTCGTGCAGACATTGATGTGGTGGAGCTCGATTTTCATTGCTTTCTCCGAGTGTTGAAGCCGGAAGCTAAGGCTCTCTGTTCAAAACGGCCATCAATTCGCGCCATTCGCGCGCGCCGAGGCCGCTGTCCGGCTGCTCGACCCGCTCGCCCGCCAGCATGCGCCGCACCACGTCGAGCGCCCCGGCGGAGAGCGATGCGGCGCGATGCACATAGTCCTGGAAGGCGCGGTATGTCACCGGCACCCAGCGCTTCACGATCTCGTCGAGAATGAGGTCGGCATAGGCGCGGATTTCATATTGCGCGTGGCTGTCGGCGCGCAGCGACAGGAAGTGCATCAGGTTGTGCAGGTCGCACTTCCAGTAGAACTGGGTGTAGTAGTTGACCGGCAGGACGGAGCGGGCGAGCTCGCGCGCGATGCCGGACCTGTCTTCCCGGATTTTTTCGCCCGTGTCGGCTTCGTTCAACAGGTTCTTGTAGACGCCGTAGGACCGACTTGAAACCCAGTGGAGCCGGGAAAGGGTGTCGTCAATTTCGGCTGCTTGCTTCAGTACGTCTTCCCGGCCCTGCATGTTCGTATCCGATTGGCTGGCGAGCATACGAGCGGGCGCCTCGGGCTGGCGGGGCTCGAACAGGTCCGGCCAGGCTTCCCGTTCGCGGCGCCTCCGGTTACGTTCCTCCAGCAGGGCCTGCAGGTGCTCCGGATCGGGAATGTAATACTCCCGGTCCATCTTCGAATACCGGGCGGAATACTCGTTTACATTCGCCGTCCGGTGGCGGATCCACTGCCGGGCGACGAAGATCGGCAGCTTGATGTGCAGCTTGATCTCGCACATCTCGAACGGCGTGGTGTGACGGTGGCGCAGCAGGTAGCGGATGAGCGCCGCGTCGGTTGAACTGCGCTTGGTGCCCTTGCCGTAGGAAACCCGCGCCGCCTGCACGATGGCGTTGTCGCTGCCCATATAGTCGACAACGCGCACGAAGCCGTGATCCAGTACCTTGAACGGCTCGTTCAGAATGTCCTCAAGCGCCGGCACCGTCTCCCGGCGGGTCGGCGCCGTCGCTTCCCATTGCGAGCGGACCGCCGGTCCGCCGCCGGTTTCGCCGGAGTCCGGAGCGTCGTTCATGGCTCCAGTGTCGCCCGAACGGGCCGGCGGGGGCAAGCGGTCAGTCCAGCAATTGGCGGGGCAGCCAGAGCGCGATATCGGGCCAGGCGATGACCGTCGCGAGGCCGATCACCTGCAGGATGACGAAGGGCACGATGCCCTTGTAAATCGCCGTCAGCTTCACCTCCGGCGGCGCCACGCCCTTCATGTAGAAGAGTGCGAAGCCGAAGGGCGGCGTGAGGAAGGAGGTCTGGAGATTGACGGCGATCAGGATGGCGAACCAGTAAACGACCTCATGATCCGGCAAGTGCGCGCCGAAGGTCAGGCTGTCGACGATGGGCAGGAACACCGGCAGCACGATCAGCGTGATCTCGACCCAGTCGAGGAAGAAGCCCAGCACGAACACGATCGCCATCAGAACGATCAGCAGGCCCCAGTTGCCGAGGCCGACCGAAAGGATGAGATGGTCCACCACCTCGTCGCCGCCGAGCGAGCGGAAGACGTAGGAGAAGCCGGTGGCGCCGACGAAGACGAAAAAGATCATCGCCACCGTGAGCGCCGTGCGGTCGCAGCAGTCCTTCATCAGTTCGAGCGTGAGGCGCCCGTTGGCGAGCGCGAGCAGGGTTGCGCCGAAGGCGCCGACCGCGCCGCCCTCGGTCGGCGTCGCCCAGCCGCCGAAGATCGCGACCTTTATCATCAGGATGAGCACCGCCGGCGGGATGAAGCCCTTGAGCAGCATGCCCGCATAGGCGGGAATGGTCTGCGGCGTGTCGAGATCCGCAAGCGGCGGGGCCACTGGCGGGCGGATGGCGGAGTAGGACGAGATATAGACGAAGTAGAGGCCGGAGAGCAGCAGGCCGGGGAAGAGGGCGGCGAGGAACAGGTTGCCGACCGAGACCGCCATCAGGTCGCCCATGATGACCAGCAGGATCGAGGGCGGGATCAGGATGCCGAGCGTGCCGGCGGCGCAGATCGTGCCGCAGGCAAGCGCATGGTCGTATTTCGCCTTCAGCATGTGAGGCAGGGCGAGCACGCTCATCAGCGTGACGGAGGCGCCGATGATGCCGGTCATCGCCGCCATGATGGTGCCCATCACGGTGACGGAGAGCGCAAGGCCGCCGGGAACGCGCTTCAGCAGCACCTGGAGGCAGTAGAGCAGGTCCTGGGCGATGCCGCTGCGCTCCAGCATCACGCCCATGAAGACGAAGGTCGGCACGGCCGTCAGCACAAGGTTCTCCGCGACGCCGCCCCAGATGCGGTACACCATGTTGGTGAATTCGATGTATTCGAACACGCCCATCAGATTGCCGACGATGCCGAACAGGATCGTCAGACCGGCGAGCCCGAAGGCTACGGGAAATCCGGTGAACAGGAAGGCGGCGAGCGCCGCGAACATGAACAGCGGCAGAAAGTCGGCTACGGCCACGGTCCGGGCTTGTCCTGTCTAGTCGGGAAGGGCGACGGGCGCGGGCGCCGGCCGGTCGAGGATCATGTCGGCCGCCTTCTCCGCGATCATGAAGGTGGCGGCGTTGGTATTGGCCGACGGCATGCGTGGGATGATCGAGGCATCGGCGACCCGGAGGCCGTCCAGCCCGCGGACGCGCAGGCTGTCGTCCACGACGGCGAACCGGTCCGTCTCCGGCCCCATATGGCAGCTCCCGACCAGGTGGAAGGTCGTGGTGCCGCGCTGGCGGGCGACGTCGAGCCACTCGTCGTCGCTGTCGACCGCATCGCCGGGATACTCCTCGCCGGCGTTGTAGGGCGCGAGCTCAGGCGTGTGCAGCAGGCGGCGCGCGAGCCGGAGGCCGGCCAGCAGCACCTGCCGGTCCATCTCCTGCGCGAGGTAGTTGGGCTGGATTTCGGGCGGCGCCTGGGGGTCGGCGGAGATGATGCGGATATGGCCCCGGCTTTCCGGCCGCTGCTGCCAGGGCGCGATCGTCATGGCGGGATAGTCGTCGAGCGTTGCCTGCACGCCCTCCCTGTAGCTGGCCGGCGTGAAGGTCATCTGGAGGTCGCCCTTGTCGAGCGACGGGTCGGACTTCCAGAACACATGCACCAGCGACGGCGAGAGCCCCAGCACGCTCGTGCCGCCGGCGAAGTAGCGGGCGACTTCCGCCAGGAAGGCAGGCCCCCGGACGCGCTGGTTGATCGTCTCCATGTCCCTGACCCGCGCGACGATCCTGACGGCATAGTGGTCGTGCAGGTTCTCGCCGACGCCGGGCAGCGCATGGAGCACCGGAATGCCGAAGCGGCCCAGCAATTCCGGCGGGCCGACGCCGGAGACCTGCAGCAATTGCGGCGAATTGACCGTGCCGCCGCACAGAACGACCTCGCGGCGCGCGCGCACCTCGTAGGGGTTGCCGTCCGTCCGGTAGCGCACGCCGACCGCGCGCCTGCCTTCGAACAGGATGCGCGTCGCATGGGCGCGGGTGCGCACGTCCAGCAGGTTGCCGCGCCTGCGCATGGCCGGATGCAGGAAGCCCCGCGCCGCGCTCACCCGCCGGCCGTTGTGGATCGCGCGCTGGAAATAGCCGACGCCGTCCTGGTCGGCGCCGTTGTAGTCCGGGTTGCGGGGGATGCCGAAGCCGACCGCGCCTTCGATGAACGCCTCGCAAAGCGGGTGGCGGTAGGGATTGTCGGTCACGACGAGGCCGCCCTCGCGGCCGCGGAAGGTGTCGTCGCCCTCGCCGACTTTCCTCTCGCTGCGCTTGAAATAGGGCAGCACGTCCGCATAGCCCCAGCCTCGGTTGCCGAGCTGCGCCCAGCCGTCATAGTCGAGCCGCTGGCCGCGATTGTAGATGTGGCCGTTGATCGAGCTGGAGCCGCCGAGCGTCTTGCCGCGCGCGGCCAGGATGCGCCGGCCGCCGGTCCATTCGCTCGGTTCGGTCGAATAGAGCCAGTTCACGGCCGGGTCGGTCAGCGTCTTCATGAAGCCGGCCGGGATGTGGATGAAGGGATGGCGGTCCGGCGGGCCGGCCTCCAGCACGCAGACGGAATGGATGCCGCCGGCCGCGAGGCGGGCCGCCAGCACGGACCCAGCCGTGCCCGAGCCGACGATCACATAGTCGAAACTGTCGCTCATCGACGGGGGACCATAGAGAAGCCGTCCGGCCGTGCAATGTCGCACGCCCGCGACATTGACGCCTACGGGCCGGCTGCCGGCGAGCGTGACAAGCGACCGCCAGCGTGCTTGCATGGCCGCTCGACCGGCCCGCGCGATACTGCCGGACGCCAACAGGGCGCGGATGCGGGCCGGACAGGGACGCCAAGAGGAGGACAAGGGAATATGTCATGCTTCTGGACCACCACGAGACGTACGGCGCTCGCTGCGCTGGCTGCGGCGCCAATGGCGCTCGGCCTCGGCACGGGGCCTGCGTCCGCGGAGTCGGTGCTGCGCATCGTGCCGCATGCCGACCTGAAGAACCTGGATCCGATCTGGACCACGGCCTACATCACCCGCAACCACGGCTACATGGTGTATGACACGCTTTTCGCCCAGGACGACAAGCTGAACATCCACCCGCAGATGGTGGGTGAGCATTCCGTCAGCGACGACGGCCTCGTCTATACCTTCACGCTCCGCGACGGCCTCAAATGGCATGACGGCGACCCGGTGAAGGCGGAGGACTGTGTGGCCTCGATCAAGCGCTGGGGCCAGAAGGACGGCATGGGCCAGAAGCTCATGGACTTCACCAAGGAGCTGAACGCGGTCGATGACAAGACCTTCACGCTCACGCTGAACGAGCCCTATGGTCTTGTTCTCGATTCCATCGGCAAGATCAGCTCCAACACCCCCTTCATGATGAAGAAAGAGCATGCCGAGACCGACCCGAACCAGCAGGTTCCGGAAGTCGTCGGTTCCGGCCCGTTCCGCTTCGTGAAGGAAGAATGGGTGCCGGGCGCCAAGGTCGTTTATGTCAAGAACGAGGACTATGTGCCGCGCAGCGAGCCCGCTTCGGGCGCCGCCGGCGGCAAGGTCGTGAACTTCGACAGGGTCGAGTGGATCTACATTCCCGACCCCGCGACGGCGATGAACGCGCTCATCAACGGCGAGGTCGATCTCTGGGAGACGCCGGCCGTCGATATGGTGCCGCTGCTGGAGCAGGACGAGAATGTCGAGCTCGCCGTGATCGACCCGCTCGGCACGCAGGGCTGGCTCCGGCCGAACCACTTGCACCCGCCCTTCGACAACCCGAAGGCGCGCCAGGCGCTGCTCTACGCTGTCAACCAGGCGGTGTATCTGCAGGCGATCGTGGGCGATCCGAAGCTGTACAAGGAGTGCGCCGCCTACTTCATCTGCGGCACGCCCAACGAGTCGGATGTCGGCGTCGAGGCGCTCCAGTCGCATGACCCGGAGATGGCCAAGCAGCTGCTGGCGGAGGCCGGTTACAAGGGCGAGAAGATCATCCTGATGCAGTCCACCGACATTCCGGTGCTGAACAACGCCGCGCTGGTGACGGCGCAGGTTCTGCGCGACATCGGCATGGACGTGGAAGTGCAGGCGATGGACTGGTCCACGCTCACCTCGCGGCGTGCGGAGAAGAAGAGTCCGGCCGACGGCGGCTGGAACATCTTCCACACCTATGCGACCGGCGCGGACGCCACCTCGCCCATCGCCAATATCGGCGTCTCGGGCGGCGGTGTCGAAAGGGCCTGGTTCGGTTGGCCGACGGACGCGGAGACCGAGGAACTGCGCGACATGTTCGCCCGGGAAGCGGATCCGATGAAGAAGAAGGCGATCATCGACAAGCTGCAGGGCCGCCTCTTCGGCCATCTGGTGCCCTATGTGAACTACGGCCAGTGGTTCCAGCCGGTTGCCTGGCGAAAGGGCCTGAAGGGCGTGCTGGTCTCGCCGGTGCCGTTCTTCTGGAACATCTCCAAGGACGCCGGATGACGGGTCCCGGAGCCGCCGGGCGGATTCCCTTCCGCCCGGCGGCGCCTTTTTCGGATCGGTTCTGAATGTACGCCTATATCGCCCGCCGCCTGCTGGCGACCCTGCCCGTCATGGCAGTCGTGGGCATTGCCGTCTTCCTGTTGCTGCACCTGACGCCCGGCGATCCGGCCGTGGTCATCGCCGGCGACTATGCGCGGCCGGAGGACATCGAAAAAATCAGAGAGAACCTCGGCCTGAACGAGCCGCTCCACATCCAGTTCTTCAGTTGGGTGGGGGCGCTGCTCTCCGGCGACCTCGGCACCTCGATCTTCTCCAACCTGCCGGTCGCCAAGCTGATCGGCCAGCGGCTCGAGCCGACGCTCGCGCTCGCCATCGCCACCATCATCTTCGCGATCCTCGTCGCCGTGCCGATGGGCGTGATCGCCGCCTGGCGCGCGGGCACGATGACGGACCGGGTCATCATGGTCTTCGCCGTGCTGGGCTTCTCGGTGCCGGTCTTCGTCATCGGCTACGCCATGATGTGGCTGTTCTCGATCACGCTCGGCTGGTTCCCGGTGCAGGGCTACAAGCCCATAGGCGAGGGGTTCTGGCCGTTCCTGCGCTCCATCACGCTGCCGACGGTCGCGCTCGGCATCATCTATGTGGCGCTCATCGCGCGCATCACCCGCGCGAGCATGCTGGAGGTGCTGACCGAGGACTATATGCGCACCGCGCGGGCCAAGGGCCTCGACAACAATGCGCTCCTCATCCGCCATGCGCTCCGCAACGCTTCGGTGCCCATCGTCACCATCATCGGCATCGGCATTGCGCTGCTGATCGGGGGCGTGGTGGTTACGGAGAGCGTCTTCAACATTCCGGGCCTCGGGCGGCTCACCATCGACGCCGTGCTCAGGCGCGACTATCCGATCATCCAGGGCGTCATCCTGATCTTCTCGGGCGCCTATGTGATCGTGAACCTCATCATCGACCTCTCCTACACTATTCTCGACCCGAGGATCCGCTACTGATGGCCGACGCGCCGCAGATCGCCGCGTTCCCCGGCGAGGTCGAGGAAGAGGGCCCGCGCCCCGGCGCGTGGGCGCGCTTCCGGGAATATTCCCGCCGCCACCCGACGGTGATCGTCGGCGGGGGCATTCTGGTCCTCATGGCGTTGTCCGCGATAGCTGCGCCCCTGATTGCGCCCGACCCGCTCCGGCTCAACCCGATCAACCGCCTGAAGCCGCCGGGCGAAGCCTTCTGGTTCGGCGCCGACTTCCTCGGCCGCGATGTCTATGCGCGCACGATCTACGGCGGGCAGATCTCGCTTATGGTTGGGCTCGCCGTGGCGGCGATCAGCACGGTCATCGGGCTCTCCATCGGTCTGGTTGCCGGCTATATCCGCTGGGTCGATGCGGTGGTGATGCGGGTCATGGACGGGCTGATGGCCATTCCGGGCGTTCTGCTCGCGATCGCGCTCATCAGCCTGGCGGGCGCGAGCATCGTGAATGTCATCATTGCGATCACCATTCCCGAGATTCCGCGCGTCGTGCGCCTCGTCCGCGCCGTCGTGCTGACGGTGCGCGAGCAGCCCTATGTGGAGGCCGCCGTCTCCGTGGGGACCAAGCTGCCCAAGATATTGCTGAAGCACATCCTGCCGAACACGCTCGCGCCGTTGATCGTGCAGGCGACCTATGTCTGCGCCTCGGCGGTGGTGATCGAGGCGATCCTGTCCTTCCTCGGGGCCGGCACGCCGCCCGAAATCCCGAGCTGGGGCAACATCATGGCCGAGGGGCGGACCTACTTCCAGTTCGCGCCCTGGATGATCTTCTTCCCCGGCATCTTCCTCGCCGTCACCGTGCTGGCGGTGAACATACTGGGGGACGGGCTGCGGGATTCGCTCGATCCCCGCATCGCCCGGCGGATGTAGCCCGATGGCGAACGGTGCAATCCTGGAGATCGACGGCCTCAAGACGCATTTCCACACCCGCGACGGCATCGTGCGGGCCGTGGACGGCGTCTCGATCCGGGTGGACAGAGGCGAGACGCTTTCCATCGTCGGGGAGTCCGGCTGCGGCAAGAGCGTGACGGCCATGTCGGTGTTGCGGTTGCTGCCGGTCCCGCCCGCAAAGATCGAGGCGGGGCGCATCCTGTTCGACGGCGAGGACCTGTTGCAGGCGACCGAGGAGCGGATGCGGGATATTCGCGGCAACGAGATCTCCATGATCTTCCAGGAGCCGATGACCTCGCTCAATCCCGTCATGCCGGTGGGCCGCCAGATCGCGGAATCTCTGGAGCTGCACCAGGGCCTCGGCCGCCGCGCCGCCGCCGAGCGGGCGGTGGAGATGTTGGACATCGTGCAGATTCCGGAGCCCCGGCGCCGCGCCAGCGAATATCCCCACCAGCTTTCCGGCGGGATGCGCCAGCGGGTGATGATCGCCATGGCGCTCGCCTGCAACCCGTCGATCCTGATTGCCGACGAGCCGACCACCGCGCTCGATGTCACGATCCAGGCCCAGATTCTCGACCTCATGCTCCAGTTGAAGGAGCAGATCGGCGCCGCCATCGTGTTCATCACCCACGATCTGGGCGTGGTGGCGGAGACGGCGCAGCGCGTCGTGGTCATGTATGCCGGCCGCAAGGTGGAGGAGGCGGTGGTGGCGGACCTCTTCTCGCGGCCGTTGCATCCCTACACGCTCGGCCTCATGGGCTCGATCCCCAAGCTGGCCGCGCGGGCGCTCGCGGGCGAGAGGGGACGCCTTGCCGAGATACCGGGCGTGGTGCCCTCGCTCAGGCAGGAAATGCCGGGCTGCACCTTCGCGCCGCGCTGCCCCTTCGCGCAGGAGCGCTGCCGGACCGAGACGCCCGAACTGGCGCGGCATGACGGGGGCCGGCTCGTGGCATGCTGGGAATGGGAACGCGTGGCGGAGCAGGCGGCATGAGCGACGACGACACCGTTCTCGAGGTCCGCGATCTCAAGAAGCATTTTCCGGTTCATGCGGGCCTCCTGAGGCGCAGGGTCGGGTCGGTTCTGGCGGTCGATGGCGTCAGCTTCGACATCCGCCGGGGCGAGACGCTGGGCCTTGTCGGTGAGAGCGGTTCGGGCAAATCGACGGTCGGCAAGACGGTGCTGCGCCTGATCGACCCGACCTCGGGCGAAATCCTGGTGCGCGGAGAGGATGTGACCCATGCGGGCGCGGCCCGGATGCGGACGCTGCGCCGGCAGATGCAGATGGTGTTCCAGGACCCCTATGCCTCGCTCAATCCCCGGCTCTCGGCGCGGCGAATCGTTGCCGAGCCGCTGGAGAACTACAGCGAAATCCCGCGCATGGAGATCGAGGAGCGCGTGCGCGCGCTGTTCGGCCGGGTGGGCCTCCGGCCCGACCAGATGGTCAAATATCCGCATGAATTCTCCGGCGGCCAGCGCCAGCGGCTCGGCGTGGCGCGGGCGCTGGCGCTGGAGCCCGGACTGATCGTAGCGGACGAGCCCGTCTCGGCGCTCGACGTCTCGATCCAGGCCCAGGTTCTGAACCTGCTGATGGACCTGCAGGACGAGTTCGACCTCGCCTATCTCTTCATCAGCCACGACCTTGCCGTCGTCGAGCATATCAGCCACCGGGTCGCGGTCATGTATCTCGGCAAGATCGTCGAGCTGACGGACCGCGAAACGCTGTTCGCCGATCCCCGCCATCCCTATACGCGGGCGCTGCTTTCCGCCGCCCCGGTGCCGGAACCCGGCGCCAAGCGCGAGCGCATCATCCTGAAGGGCGATATACCGAGCCCGATCAACCCGCCGGCCGGCTGCCGCTTCCACACGCGCTGCCCGCTGGCCGAGGCGCGCTGCCGCGTGGAGGAGCCGGCCATGCGCTTCGTCGAAGCCGGCCACCAGGTCGCCTGCCATCTTGTGCCCGGCGCAGAGCAGCCGGCGGCGTGAAGCCCGAGAGGAGACCGCCATGGCCAGACCGATAGGCGTTGCCGCCGCCCAGATGGGCCCCATCGCGCGCGAGGAATCGCGCCAATCCTGCGTTGCGCGCATGTCCGAGATGATGCGCGAGGCCCACGCCAAGGGTGCGAAGATCGTGGTTTTTCCCGAACTTGCGCTCACCAGCTTCTTCCCCCGCTGGTATCTGGAGGACGAGGCGGAACTCGACGCCTTCTACGAAACCGAGATGCCGAATGCGGCCGTGCGCCCGCTGTTCGAGCTGGCGGCGGAACTCGGCGTCGGTTTCTGTATCGGCTATGCGGAGCTGGTCCGGGAGCCGGGCGGCGGCAAACGGCGCTTCAACACCTCCATCCTGGTGAACGGCAAGGGCGAGATCGTCGGCAAATACCGCAAGATCCACCTTCCGGGCCATGCCGAGCACGAGCCCTGGCGGCCCTTCCAGCACCTGGAGAAAGCCTATTTCGAGCCGGGCGACCTCGGCTTTCCGGTGTTCGAGGCCTTTGGCGGCAAGATGGGCATGTGCATCTGCAACGACCGCCGCTGGCCCGAGACCTACCGGGTCATGGGCCTGCAGGGCGTCGAATTGGTCATGCTCGGCTACAACACCCCGACCCACAACCCGCCCGTTCCCGAGCACGACCATCTGATGTGGTTCCACAACCACCTCTCCATGCAGGCAGGCGCCTATCAGAACGGCAATTGGGTTGTCGGCGTCGCCAAGGCCGGGCGGGAGGAGGGCTGCGACCTGATCGGCCAGAGCGCCATCGTCGCGCCGACCGGCGAGATCGTGGCCATGGCGCAGGGCGTTAGCGACGAGGTGGTCGTTGCGGACTGCGACCTCGACCGCTGCGACGAAATCCGCCGCCAGATTTTCGACTTCGCCCTGCATCGCCAGCCGCAGCATTACGGCCTGATCGCCGCGCCGAAGGAATAGTCCCGCCTTCGATCCCCTTCACGCCGGGATATCGGCGGGGTCGAGGATTGCGTCCTGCTTCTTCAGCGCCGCCTGCACTGCGGGCACTGCGAAGCGCCCGTCGGCTTCCAGCGCGGCGGCAATACCGGCGGCCTGGCCGGTGGCGAAGGCGGCGCCCATGACCCGGATGGCGGCGCCGGCCTTCCGGTCCCCGTCGGCGAGGCGGCCGGCGCAGAACAGGTTCGCCGTGTCCGCGCTGCGAAGGCAGCCGAGCGGAATCTCGTAAGCGCCCCGGTCCGGCGGGTAGTCATAGGTGCTCTCATAGGTGGCGCGCTCGTGCCACTCCGCGCCCCAGCCGCCGAGCGCAATGCAGTCGTCGAACCGGGCGCGGTTTTCGATGTCGGCCCAGGTGAGCCGCCGCAGGCAGTTGAGATGGCGCGACTCGCGCGTGCCGAATTCGGGGCCGGTCGCGACGAGATACGCGTTTTCGCAGCCCTCCATGGTCCGGAGCGCATCCAGATAGACCCAGGCCTGCCGCCGGCCCCGGGCCTCCGCCGCCGACATGGAGAGACTGTCGCGCGGGTCGTAGTCCTCCGAGGCGAGATAGACCACGACATCGCCCGATATGGGCAGGCGCGCGACGACGCTGCGGTCCTTGGTGACGGATTCCGCCCTCGCGCCCAGCCCTGCGACCGCCTCGGCAATGCGCTCGGCCGTCACCGGCACGGCGCGGGGCACGCCGCCGAACCGCGTGCCGAGCGTGCCGAGATTCACGTCCGCGCCGTTGCCGTAGCGGGTGCCGGCGCCAGCGAAGGCGGCGAGGTCGCCCTCGCCCGTGCAGTCCACGAACGCTTTGGCGGAGAAGGTCGAAAGCCCCGAATGGCCGGCGACGGTGACGGCCCGCACCCGGCCGCCGCGCCGTTCCGCGGCGGCGACGAAGCTCGAAAACATCACGGTCACGCCCGCTGCCGCAGCCAGGTCGTCGAGGACGGGCTTCACCGCTTCTGGCTCGAAGGTGACATATACGCCCCGGTGCCGGTGCGGCCCATCGACAGCGCCTCGTTTCCTGAGGCCCTGGATCACCTCTTCGGCGATGCCGCCGACGACGCGGCGCGGCGTGTCGCCAAGGGTGTAGAGGCCGCAATAGGTTACGACATTGCGCATCGTCGCGGCGCCGCCCAGGCAGTTGTAGCGCTCCAGAAGCAGCGTCCTCGCGCCCGTGCGCGCGCTGGCGGCGGCGGCGGCCACGCCGGCCGACCCGCCGCCGGCGACGATGACATCGTAGTCGGTCATCAACGAAGCGGTCCTCCTGCCGGAGACTCCGGCCTATGCAACGAACGCCTCGGAGGCCCAGGCGCGGCGGAGCGCGGCGAGGGCGTCTTCCTCCAGCGGCCCGAGGCCGGGGGCTGCGAGCGCCTGGTGGACATGCGCCATCTCGGCGACGCCGAACACCACGGTCGAGACGGCCGGGTGGCTGAGGCCGAAACGGATCGCGGTCTGCGAGCGGGTTTCACCGCGTTCGCCGAGCGCTTCGACCACCGCGCGGGCGCGGGCCTCCTCGGCCTCCATTTCCGCATTGGCCGTGATCGGGATTTCGCGCCCGTGGCGCTCGTCCGCCGCCAGCACGCCGGCTGCGAAGATGCGGATGTTCATCACCCCCACATCATGCTCCCGGCAGGCGTCCAGAAGGCCGGTGAAATCCGAGCTCGACCAGTTCGCGCTCGTCCTGTCGCCAAGCGCGAAGCCGGCCGTCGGGTTCAGCATGTTGTAATAGACCTGCGCCATGTCGAAGCGGCCGGACGCGATGGCGGCGCGGACTGTCGGGCCGTCACCGAGCGCGGTGAAGCCCACATGGTCGAACAGGCCCTCGCTGCGGAGGCTGTCGAAACAGTCGATGACGCCGAGCGCCTCGTCGAGCGTCAGCGTCGCCTGGTCCGGCTCCGGCACCAGCGGGTTGTGGAGGATCAGCAGGTCCACCCGGTCCACCTTGAGGCGCTCAAGGCTGCCCTCTATCGACGCGCGCACCTGGTCCGGGAAATTGTCGCGCCGCGTCGCGTCGAGCCGGACCTTCGTGCTGATATGCGGGCGCTTCTCCGCCGGCAGTTCCGCGGTCAGCCAGCTTATCGCCTTCTCGGACTCGCCGTCGCCATAGTCGGCGGCCGTGTCGAGCCAGTTCATGCCCGCGTCGAGGCAGGCCGCGATGCATTCGCGCTTCACCTCGTCCGGTGCGTGGAGCAGCAGGCCGCCGACGAAGCCGCCGCCGAGCGTGAGTTCGGAAATCTCGATATTCGTGCGGCCGAAGCGTCGCCGGTTCATGGGGCAGAGCCTCCGGAAGTTCCGTAGTGAACGATTGGTGTCGTTGCCGTCAGCCGGGATCGTTGTCCGGTTCGGCATCTTCCTGCGCGAGCGGCTCGGCGGCCGCGAAGGCCGGGTGGGCGGAGAGGCGCGCGTCGATGGCGGTAATGTTCGGGTAGGGCGAGAGGTCGCAGTCGAAGCGCCGGGCGTTGAAGACCTGCGGGATGAGGCAGACATCGGCCATGGTGATGGCGTCGCCGAAGCAGCAATCGCCCGCGGTCCGGGCGAGTTCCGGCTCGATGCCGCCGAAGCCCTCGGCAATCCAGTGGCGATACCAGGTGAGTACCTGCTCCTGGCTGCATCCCATCTCCCGGCGCAGATAGATCTGGATGCGGAGGTTGTTCACGGGGTGCATGTCGCAGGCGATCAGGCTGGCAAGCGCACGAACGCGGCCCCGCCCGACCGGGTCCTTCGGCAATAGCGGCGGCTCGGGATGCGTCTCCTCCAGATATTCGAGGATGGCGAGCGACTGGCCGAAGACCGTGCCGTCCACCTCCAGCGCCGGCACGAGGCCCTGCGGGTTCTTCGCCCGGTAAGCCGGTTGCCTGTGCTCGCCGCCGTCGCGCGAGAGATGCACATAGGCGGACTCATGGGGCACGCCCTTGAAGTTCAGCGCGATGCGCACCCGGTAGGCGGCCGTGCTGCGCCAGTAGGTGTAGTGGATCATGGGGCCCCAAGCCTCCCGAAAGCCGGCTGTGCCGTCCGCCAGCGGCCATGTCTTCGACTATAGAGACATTGCGCGGCGTGCGGAAACGAAACGCCGTCGGCCGCCCGTCGATCTTGACACCATATGACCGGTCACGAATACTGGTCATATGGCGGTGATCAACGCATCCGACTTCAAGGCACGGTGCCTCGCCATTCTCGACCGCGTCCATGAGACGGGCGAACGGGTGGTGATCCTGAAGCGCGGGCGGCCGGTTGCGGAGCTGACGCGCGCGACCGGCGAGAGCGAAGGGTACCCCCAGGCCGAACTGGAGGGAACGGTCGTCATTCTCGACGATATCGTCGAGCCGGTGTTCCCGGAGGAATACTGGGACAGCCTCAAGCGGTGAGGGCGCTGCTCGACACGCATATATTGCTTTGGTGGCATGGAGACAGCGACCGGCTGTCCCGGCGTCAGCGGGAGGCGATTGCGTCCGCGAATGCGGAGTCGCCGTTGGAGGTCTCCGATATTTCGCTGTGGGAAGTGGCGATGCTGCACGACCTGGGCCGCATTCGCCTGGCGATTCCCCTGCGGGAGTGGCTGGAAAAGGCGGTTGCGCGCCCATTGGTGCGGCGACACGGAATCTCGCCGGCGGTGGCGGCCGAACTGGCTTCTTTGCCGGACTCCTTCCATCGCGACCCGGCGGACCGCATTCTGGTTGCAACCGCCCGCGTTATCGGCGCGACGCTTCTGACCCGGGACCGCAGAATCATCGAAGCGCAACTGGTCGATACGCTCACCTGACCCCGCTGCGGCGGCGGGTGCTTTCCCGCCTGTTCTTTGCCGCCGGCGCGCGGGTCGTCTATGAGTCGGGTGGGAAGAGCGTGGCGGGACCGGAGAGGGAACCCGCGCGCTGCCGGAAACCCAGGAGCCGGGCATGAAGGAATTCAGGGACGGGCCGCTTGCGGACGAGATGATGGGCGAAGCCTGGCCAGCGGTGCAGCCGGGCGCCGATCCGGTCCTCTACGGCTATGCCGAGCTTCGCCCGAACGATCCCGTCGAGGTCCGCAGCCTCCAGACCTTCGAGCTGGTCTATACCGTCGGCCGCTACGGCCTCGACGACACCGGCAGCATCCGGGTCTCGTTCCGCTCCCTCGGAGACTGGGGCAGTCTCCAGATGGACGATCCCGCCGGCTACAACTATGTCACGGCGCACTCCAGCAAGGGGGTGCCGATCCGCCTGTCCTACGTCTCGCACGGCGCGCCGCGCCCGCGCTGGAAGGCGCTCACCGCGCATGTCATGGGCGGTTTCCTGCGCGAGGGAGACAGCATCCACATCACCTTCGGCGACACCTCCGGCGGGTCCCCCGGCATGCGGATGCAGACAATGGTGGAAATGGATTTCCAGTTCCGCGTCCTCGCCGATGTCTGCGCCGTCGGCCACCACGTGCCCATTCCCGAATCGCCGGCGATTTCCGTCGTGCCGGGGCCGCCGGTTTGCTGGCGCGCGGTGCTGCCGTCGCTCCGCCGCCCCGGCGAGACCTTCCAGTTCGGCCTGAAGGCGGAGGACGTCTGGGGCAACCCGACGGACCGGGCGAGCGGGCGGTTCACACTGGAATGCACCATGCCGGTATCCGGACTGCCGGCCGAGGTGGACTATCCGCTCGGCCGCAAGTCGATCTGTTTCGAGGGCCTTTCGGTGAGCGAGCCGGGAATATTGCGCATCGTTGTGCGGGGCGAAGACGGGACGATAGCGGCCGAATCTCATCCGCTCGTCGTCCGGGACGGGCCGTTCGGCGGCTATTGGGGGGACCTGCACGGGCAGAGCGGCGAGAGCATCGGCATCACCACGGCGCGGCAGTATTTCGACTTCGCCCGCAACAAGTCGTTCCTCGATGCGACCGCCCACCAGGCCAACGACTTCCAGGTCAACAACACCTTCTGGGAGCATGTGAACCAGTTGACGGCGGAGCACCACCAGGACGGCCGCTTCGTCACCTTCCCCGGTTACGAGTGGTCCGGCAACACGGCGGTCGGCGGCGACCGCAATGTCTATTTCCGCCGCGAGGGCCGGGCGATCCACCGCTCCTCGCATGCCCTGCTGACCGACCGCTCGGATCTCGACACGGACGCGCCCAACGCCAACCGCCTGTTCGAGATGCTGGCCGACGAGGACTGTTTCATCTACGCGCATGTTGGCGGCCGCTACGCCGACATCGCCTATGCGCACGACCCGCGCCGGGAAGCCGCAATGGAGATCCATTCGGCCTGGGGCACCTTCGAGTGGCTGCTGACCGACGGCTTCCCGCTCGGCCACCGCTCCGGCGTTGTCTGCAACAGCGACGGCCACAAGGGCCGGCCGGGCGCCAGCTATCCGGGCGCCTCGACCTTCGGGGCCTATGGAGGACTCACCTGCTTCTACGCGACGGAGCTAAGCCGCGACGGCATCATGGATGCGGTCCAGCGCCGTCACACCTACGGCACGACCGGCACCCGGATGCACCTCGATGTCCGCGCCCGGTTCGCCACCGGCGGCAATCTCTTCGAGCGCGATCCGCACGCTTTCGAAGGCGAGGCGCCGCAGCCGGTTGGCGAGATCATGATGGGCGACATCGCGCAGACGGACGATAGAGCGGTCACGCTCTCGCTCGAAGTCGTGACCCAGGCGCCCATCGAGCGGATCGAGGTCCGCAACGGCACGCAGGTGTTCCGCACGCTCCGCCCCCACGGCGCGGATGCGCTCGGCTCCCGCATCCGCGTGTTGTGGAGCGGCGCGGAATACAGGGGGCGCGGGCGCGAGACCAACTGGAAGGGCCGGGCGCGTTTCCAGCATGCGTCGATCCTGCGCATGGAGCCCATCAATGCCTGGAACAAGGAACGGCTGCTGGAGCAGAGGGGACGGGACACGGTTGTGTTCGACGCCATCACCACCGGCAATTTCGGGGGCTTCGATGCATGGCTGGAAGAGACGCCGGACAGCATGTTCCACCTGACAAGCAATCTGGGCGCGCTCGACCATCCGCTCTCCGAGATCGGCCTTGAGGACTGGGTCATGGAGGCAGGCGGCCTCGAGCGGCGGATCAGGGTGTTCCGGTTGCCGGAGAACCTCTCCTGCCGCGAGTTTTCGACGGAGTTGGAGGTGCCGCTCGCGGCGAAGGGCGACAATCCTATCTGGGTGTCGGTGTTCACCGAGGACGGTTTCCAGGCGTGGAGTAGCCCGATGTTCCTCTACCGCGAGGACGACTGGCCGCGCTGATCCGGATGTTCGCAGGCGCGCTTGCCCGCCGCGGGGCAGAGACGGAACGGGAGGCCGGGGCCGATGCAAGGGGATGAACTGCTGGAGGCCGGGTTCGCGTTCGAGACGGTGGCGTTCTCCGTCGAACGCGCCTTCCAGGCAGCGAAACTCGGCGCGGCCGGCATCGACGCCGGGCGTTACGGAGACCTGGCCGATCCGACCTTTCTCGGGCATGGCGCGCTCAAGGCCATGCACGAGTCCGGCATTTCGCTACTGGGACAGGTGCATATGACGCAGCGCTTCCGCCTGCGTCGCGCCGTGCTGGTGGAAGAGCCCTTGACCGTCGCAGGCATGGTCACGCGGATCGAGGCCGTGCCGCGCGGGCGGCGGGTGTGGTGCCGGTTCAGCTACCGCGACCGCGAGGGCAGGGAGGTCTGCGAGACGGAGCGCTCCGGGCTCAGGCCCGACCCGGCGCGCAAGCGGGGCCCCGGCGGGGGCGGCGCGCCCGTTCCCGACGAGGACGGTTTCGAGCGGATCGCCGAACACCAGCTGACGCCGGAGGGGGTGGCGGCTTACAGCGACGATACGCTGAACGCGATCCACAACGACCCCGAGGTCGCGGCGCGCTACGGCTTCCGGGCGCCGATAGCCGCGGGCCTCATGGGCATCCACTACTATGTTGCCGCGCTTGCCGGGGACGGCATGCCCGGGCGCCTCGACCTCGCCATACGCTTCCTGCGCCCGATGTTCTGGGACGACCGCCTGAGCCTCCGGCGCCGCAACGGCCGCATGCGCCTCGTCAATCCCGAGGGCAAGCCGGTCTCGGAGGCGAAATATTCGCTGCAATAGCTCTGTAGTGCCCGGCAGGCTCGGCATGTAAGGTCGCTCCCTGTCGAGGGGAGGGCTCCCGGCCGGTGAAGCTGAACGACGAAGAGAGGGCCATGCTGGCCGGGGAGATGGGCGAGCCCCGGCGCTGGGCGATGGAACACATGGTCGAGGTCGGCCGCATGTTCGATGCAGAAAACTTCGTGCCCGTCGCCCAGGCGCACATGATGGCGGACACGGAATCGCTGGGCGAGGCCGGCGTGGCGTTCCTGGAAGGACTTG
>JAPOZD010000425.1 GCA_026706245.1 Alphaproteobacteria bacterium | reverse complement strand
TGTAGGCCTCGTCCTCGGACCCCGGCGCGATGCCGGCGGGCAAGCGCTCGAAACGCCGGCCCTCGCGGTGTGCGGCAAGCAGGAAGTCTGCTGCGGCCGCGACGCTCACACGCCCATCTCCTCGAACACCTTCGAGGCTTCCCGGAACGCCTCGACCGCCGCCGGCACGCCCGCATAGATGCCGACCTGCAGGAACACCTCGGCGATTTCTTCCTTGGTGACGCCGTTGTTGAGCGCGCCGCGGGTGTGCAGGCGGAGCTCATGGGTGCGCCCGAGCGCGGCCAGCATGGTCAGGTTCATGATGCTGCGGGTCTTGTCGGGCAGGCCGTCGCGGCACCACACCGTGCCCCAGCAATACTCGGTGACGAATTGCTGGAGCTGGTGGGCGAAATCGTCCTCCGCGCCCCGGGCGATGGAAGGGCCGACATACTCTTCGCCGAGCACCCGGCGGCGCGCTTCCAGGCCCTGCTTGAAGCCGGGTGTGACGTTGTAGCTGCTGAGGTCCATGGTCATGTTCGCTCCGTTTCGGTCCCCCGCAGCAAAGCCCATTCCCGCCCCGCGCTCAAGCGGGCAGGGCGGTCAGGAGAGCACGGAGATCGTCTTCGCCCGAATGAGGTCGAAGTCGATGGCGGCGCCGAGGCCGGGCGCCTCGGGCGCATGGACCCGCCCGTCTCCGTCCACGGTGATTTCCTCCGCGAGGCCGTAGCGGTGGGCGCCGTCCGGCATCAGCACCTCGAACATCTCCGTGTTCGGGATCGAGCAGATGAGATGCAGGTTCGCCATGTTGTTGAGCGAATTGCCGCCGTGATGGACCTCGTAGGACATGTGGAAGGCCTCGGCGAGATGGGCGGTCTTGAGGCAGGCGGTAAGCCCGCCCTTCACCGCCACGTCGCCGCGCAGATAGTCGGTCGCCTGCAGCAGCAGCCAGGGCGCATAGGCCTGGAACCCGCCGGGGCTGTATTCCGTCGCGAGGATCGGGATGTCGAGCTTCTGGCGCAGCTTGATGTAGTTGGTGATGTCGTCGTCGGCGAGCGGGTCCTCGTACCAGTGGAAGCCGAGCCGTTCCGCCGCCCGGCCGACGCGCATCGCCGCCGGGTAGTCGTAGGACCAGGTACTGTCCAGCATGATGCGGTAATCGTCGCCGACCGCCTTGCGCACCGCCTCGCAGACGCGGATATCCTCGTCCGGGTCGGTCGGCGGGTGGATCTTGTAGGCCTTCCAGTTCCCGTCGCGGAAGGAGACCGCCTCCTCGGCATAGGCCTCCGGCGAAGCGAGCACGGCGGAGCTGGCATAGGCGGGCGCGCTGGTGCGCACCGTGCCCATCAGGCAGTGGATCGGCAGGCCCGCTGTCTTGCCCGCAATGTCCCAGAGCGCGATATCGACCGCGCCGATCGCCCGCCAGGTGGTGTTGCGGTTGCGCGCCGTCAGCCCAAGGTAAAGCCTCTCGCGGTCGAGCGGGTTCTCGCCCATCACCTGCGGCTTGAGGAAGCGGATGAGCGAATCGGCGTCGCTCGCCGCGCCCCGGCTGGCCGAGCCAAGAAACGCGTGGCCCTCGATCCCGTCATCCGTGCGGATCGTCAGCAGGCCGAGCTCGCTCCGGCCCTCGAACCGTCCCGTATGCCTGCCATAGGTGGTCGCCGGGATGTCGTCCCAGGCGAACAGGGTGAGAGTCACATCGTCGATCTTCATGGGGTCCCGCGCCTTCCTGCCATCTTGAACCGCGGCGCGAAGCGTCTCATATGCCGGGCCGGGACGGAACAGGCGGAAGGACACAGGCGATGAGCGAAGAGCGCCGGGCGTTTCAGGCGGAGGTCGGACGCATCCTCGACCTCATGGTGCACTCGGTTTATTCGGACAAGGAAATCTTCCTGCGCGAGTTGATCTCGAACGCGGCAGACGCCTGCGACAGGCTGCGTTACCGCGCCATCGCCGAGCCGGAATTGCTGGACGGGGACGCCGAATTCCGCATCCGCATCGAGGTGGACAAGGAGGCGTGCACCATCACCGTCGCCGACAATGGCGAAGGCATGGGGCGGGAGGAGCTGGCGGAGAATCTCGGCACCATCGCGCGCTCCGGCACCGCCGCCTTCGCCGACAGGCTGACTGGCGATGCAAAGAACGATGTCGCGCTGATCGGGCAATTCGGCGTCGGCTTCTATTCCGCCTTCATGGTGGCGGAGCGCGTGCAGGTGGTCTCGCGCGCCGCCGGGGCGGAAGAGGCGTTTGCCTGGGAGTCGGACGGGCGCGGCGAATTCACGGTCTCGGAGGCGGAGCGGGAGGCGCGCGGCGCCGAGGTCCGCCTGTATCTGAGGGAGGGCGAGGACGAGTTCCTGGAGCCGGCCCGGCTCCGCTCGGTGGTCAAGACCTATTCGGACCACATCGCTATCCCGGTCGAGATGGACGGCGAGACGGTCAACGAAGCCTCCGCCCTCTGGACCCGGCCCAGGAACGAGATCGAGCCGGAGCAATATGCCGAGTTCTACCGCCATGTCGGCCATGCCTTCGACGAGCCGTGGTTCACCTTGCATTTCCGCGCCGAGGGCGTGATCGAATATTCGGGCCTGCTGTTCGTCCCGACATCGCGGCCGTTCGACCTCTTCAATCCGGACCGCAAATCCGCGCTCAAGCTCTATGTGAAGCGGGTCTTCATCACCGACGACGCGCCGGAACTGGGCCCGGGCTGGCTGCGCTTCCTGCGCGGCGTCGTGGACAGCGAGGACCTGCCGCTCAACCTTTCGCGG
>JAPOZD010000129.1 GCA_026706245.1 Alphaproteobacteria bacterium | reverse complement strand
CGGCGCGGTGCAGGTGTCGCTGGAGGTGGACCCCGGCCGGGCGGAGGAAGCCGGCGCCGAGCGCCAGGCTGTCGAGGCCGCGCTTGCCCGCCTGCCGGGCGTCACCAGCGCCGCCGTCGTGCTGACCGCCGAGCGCGCCGCCGCCGCGCCGCCGCCGGAGCGCCCGTCCCCGGGTGCCGGCGGCGGGCGCGGCCAGGGGCGGATCGAGCTGCCGGGCGTCAGGGCCGTCGTGGCCGTCGCCTCCGGCAAGGGCGGGGTCGGCAAGTCCACGGTCGCCGTCAATCTCGCCGTGGCGCTCGCCCGGCAGGGCCTCGCCGTCGGCCTCATGGACAGCGACATCTACGGGCCCTCGCTGCCGCGCATGATGGGCATTTCCGGCAAGCCTGCGCTCGACCGCGACAAGACGCTGCTGCCGATGCGGCAATGGGGCGTGGCCTGCATGTCAATCGGCTTCCTCATCTCCGAGGAGACGGCGATGATCTGGCGCGGGCCGATGGTGATGAGCGCCGTGCAGCAGCTTGTCGGCGACGTCGCCTGGGGCGCGCTCGACGTCCTGCTGATCGACATGCCGCCGGGCACGGGCGACGCGCAACTGACGCTCTCCCAGCGCGTGCCGCTGACCGGCGCGGTGATCGTCTCGACGCCGCAGGACATCGCCCTGCTGGACGCAAGGCGCGGCATCTCCATGTTCCGCAAGGTCGAGGTGCCGGTGCTGGGGCTGGTCGAGAACATGTCGGTGTTCGTCTGCCCGCATTGCGGCGAAGGCACGCACATCTTCGGCGCGGGCGGCGCGCGCGCGGAGGCGGAGAAGCTCGGCGCCCCCTTCCTCGGCGAGGTGCCGCTGGCGCTGGAGCTTCGGGAACGCTGCGACGCCGGCGAGCCCGCAGCCGACGACGACGCCTCGCCCTCGGGCCGCGCCTTCCACGACATCGCCGCCCGCCTCTGGCAGGAGGTCGAAAGCCGCCGCGCAACCGGCCCCGCCCCGCCGCGTATCGTGATGGAGTGAGAGGCGGAGGCGGCCCGGCTTCTGCGGCGGGCCTTCCATCTGTATCATCGCCGCCGGGCACCCATTCCACAGGATGCGACGGAGGAACGAGACTGTGATCAAGCGCTTCGGAAGCCTGTTTGCCGGGCATATCGACCTGGACGACATGGGCCAGGACGCCACGCCGGCGAACGACCGGCGCTACGACAACGACCGGCTGGCCTCGGTATTTGAAAAGACCGAGGCGATGGCCGTCGCCATGGACAGGCTCGGCTATGACGCCTTCTGGCTGGCCGAGCACCATTTCCAGCATGAAGGCTATGAGTGCATCCCGAACCTGCCGCTGTTCTTCGTGCATCTGGCCGCCAAGACCGAGCGGCTGCGCTTCGGCTGCGGCTTCAATGTCACCACCATGTGGCATCCGCTGCGGCTCGCGGAGGACTTCGCCACCGCCGACATCCTGACCGGCGGCCGGGTGATCTTCGGCGTCGGGCGCGGCTACCACACCCGTGAGGTCGAGACGCTCGGCGGCGTGCTGATCGACGGCGACGCCAACCGCGACATGTTCGAGGAGCAGGTGGAGATCGTGCTCCGCTCCTTCCACGAGGAGTCGTTCCGGCACGACGGCAAGTATTACACCCTGCCCCCGCGCGTGCCCTATCGCGGTTACGAGCTGGACGAGATCACGCTGGTCCCGCGCCCGGTCAACCAGCCGGTGGAGTGCTGGCAGCCGATCGTGAGCGCCCAGCCGCGCGGGCTCGACTTCATGGCGAAGCACGGCATCAAGGGCATTGTCGGCGGCGGCTCGGCGCTGATGGCGGAGCGGCCGATCGTCGCCTTCAAGGAGGCCTGGGAACGGGCCGGACACGATGTCGAGATCGGCGAGAACCTCTGCATCGGCCTGAACTTCCATATCGCCGAGACGAAAGAGAAGGCGATCCGGGAGGCCACGCCCTTCTTCGAGGAGCATGTCAAGATGTTCGCGCCGCTCGGCATGGTGCCGATGAAGCCCGAGCAGTTGCAGAGGGTGAGCGAACGCGGAGACTGGGCCGAGATGAACATCCCGACCCTGGAGCGCGCCGTCGAGGCCGGCTCCTGGTATTGCGGCCCGCCGGAGGGCTTCATCGACTATCTGGAGTCGCTGCAGGCCAAGTATCCGGGCCTGGAGGACGTCAATGTCCAGTCGAGCATGGGCACGCCGCTCTCGGTGATGCTCGAGCAGCTCGAACACTTCGGCAAGGAGGTGATGGCGCCCTTCCGCGAACGGCAGACCGCCAGGGCCGCCTGAGACGGCTCAGCCGGTTTCGGCCAGCACCGCGCCGGAAGCGAACAGCGCCTCTATCTCGCCTGTATCGGCGCCAGCCTCGGCCAGCACGTCCGCGCTATGCTCGCCCAGCAGCGGCGTCGGGCGGGCGGCCGACGGCGCCGTATCGCGGAACCGGATATAGTTCCATGCGATCCGCATCCGGCCTGCCGTCGGATGCCCGGCCTCCGTTACCAGCCCGTTTTCGTGCGCGGACTCGTCGTCGAGGAAAACTTCGCTCGCCCCGCTCCGCGCCTCCACGGCCGGCACGCCGGCCTCCTCCAGCGATGCCAGCACGTCTTCCGCATGGCGGTCGGCGAAGGCCGCCTCCATCGCGCGGGCCAGCGGCGATTCGGCCGGGTGCCCCTCGCCGACGGGGTCCAGCGCGCCGAGCCCGAGCGGACCCGTCAGCGCCGCTCGCGCTTCCTCGTCGGCCGCAGCTACATAGATGCAGCCGTCGGCAAGCCGGTAGAGCCTTGGGAAGGCGTCGA
>JAPOZD010000108.1 GCA_026706245.1 Alphaproteobacteria bacterium | reverse complement strand
GCACCTTAGAGCCGAGGCTCGACAGTTCCAGCATTTCCTCGAAAGTGACCAGGTCGAGGCGGCGCGCATCGGCGACGATGCGCGGGTCGGCGGTATGGACGCCGTCGACATCGGTGCAGATCTGGCACTCATCCGCCTTGAGGGCAGCCGCAAGCGCGACCGCTGTTGTGTCTGAACCGCCGCGGCCCAAGGTGGTCACGTTGCCGGCGCAGTCGATGCCCTGGAAGCCCGCCACCACGGGCACGACACCCTCGGCCAGCGCCGTTTGCAGGTCGCCGGTCTCGATGCGTTCGATGCGCGCCTTGCGATGGTTCGAATTCGTGTGAATGCGAATCTGGTGTGCCAGAAACGATTTGCCGGAATAACCGAGATCGGTCAGCGCCATGCTCAGGAGCGCTATGGTCACCTGTTCCCCGGAAGCGAGGAGCACGTCCATTTCCCGGCCCAACGGACGCTCGCTGCCCGCCATGCCCAGGTCGTCGAGCCGATTGCGTGCTCCGCTCATCGCCGAGACCACGACAACGACCCGGTCGCCGGCCTTCAGGTTTCGCGCCACCCGCTGCGCGACACGCTGAATATGGTCGACCGAGGCGACGCTGGTGCCGCCGAATTTCTGGACGATCAGTGCCATGCGCGCGATCCTCGCCGGCTCACCCGGCTGCTCGACGCAAAAATCCGGTCGCTGACCTCGGCAGCAATCGGCATCACGAATTCCGGGGGAAAAGCCATCATCGAAAACCCGCGCCGCTGCTCAAGGCGCCCCATTTGAACGCTCACGAACCCAATCGGCGACCATAGACATTGCATCGCCCAGCTTCTCGGGCGCATCGCCGCCTCCGGCTCTGGCCAGCACCGGGCTGCCGCCCCCGCGGGCGCCGACGATTTCGCCGACCGCCTTGATCAGATCCGGCGCCACCATGCTCCGTGTGAGTTCTTGCGAGATGCCGGCCACCAGGCTGACCTTGCCCTCGTTCTCCTGCGCCAGGAGGATCACCACCGGATTCAGCCTCGACTTGAGCAGGTCCAGGGTCTGCATCATGGCCTTGGCATCGCCTTCAATCTGAGCGGCGACCACCTTGATGCCGTTCACGTCCTGCGCCCCCTCGACGAGGCCGGACCCGAAGCCGGATGCGAGCCGTTGTGTCAGTTCCTTGACTTCCCTGGCCAGACGCCGGTTCTCCTCGACGAGCGACGCGACACGATCCTCCAGGGTCTGCGGCGTTGACTTCAGGCCCTCCGCCAGGCGTTGAACGAGACCGTCCACATCGGATATCCGGGCAAGCGCCGCCGGACCGGTCACCGCTTCGATGCGGCGAACGCCCTGGGCGATACCCGACTCGGCGGTGATTCTGCACAGGCCAATATCGCCGGTGCGCCGGACATGGGTGCCGCCGCACAGTTCCACGGACCAGTCGCCGCCCATGGTCAGCACGCGCACGTCGTCTCCGTATTTTTCGCCGAAGAGGGCGATGGCGCCCTGCTCGATGGCTTCGTCGTAGCCCATGCGGGCAACGCCGACATCGGTGTTTGCGAAAACCTGTTCGTTGATCAGCGCCTCGATTGCGCCCAGTTCCTCCGCCGTCACCGGCTGACCGTGCGAAAAATCGAAGCGCAGGTGTCGCGCATCCACCAGCGATCCCATCTGGCTCACATGGGGCCCGAGTACCTGTCTCAGCGCGGCGTGCAAAAGATGGGTCGCGGAGTGGTTGGCCATGACGAGCCGGCGCCGCGACGCATCCACCGCAGCCTCTACACGGCTACCCGTTACCAGGCGGCCGGCAGCCATCGAACCGATGTGCAGGTGCTGCTCGCCGGATCGCTGGGTGTCCTGAACCTCGAATCTCGACCCCGCTGATTCCAATGCGCCGGTGTCGCCCACCTGGCCGCCCGCCTCCGCATAAAAAGGCGTACGGTCCAGCACGACTACGCCGGGCTGACCGGTTTCAAGCGCATCGAGGGGGTTTCCTTCCGAGTCGTACAGGCCCTGCACTTCCCCCGAGTCCGAGACTGTCTCATAGCCGAGAAAGTCGACCCTCGATTCCGTGTGGATCTTCTGCCCCAGCGCGAAATCGAAACGCGCCGATGCCCGCCCTTGATCGCGCTGCCGGGCCATGGCCTCCTCGAAGCCGGGCATGTCGGCGCTCAGGCCTCGTTCGCGGGCAATGTCCTGCGTGAGGTCGGTCGGAAACCCGTAGGTATCGTACAGCTTGAACACGACATCCCCCGGGATCACGGTTCCCTCGAGACCGCTGAGGGTTTTCTCGAGCAGTTCCATGCCCCGGCTGAGGGTGCGGTCGAAGCGCTCCTCCTCCTGCGCGAGCGCCGCCTCGATATCTGCCTGCTTTTCGCCGAGTTGCGGGAAGGCGGCGCCCATCTCGGCAACAAGATCGTCCACGAGCAGGTGAAAGAACGGCTCGCGAATGTTCAGCTTGTACCCGTGACGCAGCGCTCGCCGGATGATGCGACGTAGTACATAGTCACGATCTTCGTTACCGGGCATCACGCCGTCGGCGATGAGAAAGGCGCTGGAGCGCAAGTGGTCGGCGATGACCCGAACCGACGGGTTTGAAAGAACCCCCGCCTCGTCGGCCAGGCCGGCCAGACTTCCTGCCCGCAGCATGAGTCGCCGGAACAGGTCGATCTCGTAGTTGCTGTGTACACCCTGGAGAACCGTCGCCATGCGTTCCAGGCCCATGCCGGTATCGACACCCGGTTGCGGCAGGGGCTTGAGGTCACCGTCCGCCGAGCGGTCGAACTGGGGGAAGACGAGGTTCCAGAACT
>JAPOZD010000306.1 GCA_026706245.1 Alphaproteobacteria bacterium | reverse complement strand
GGTCTCTGGAAGCGGCGCTTGCGGCGGCTGACGGGGCGTCGGAGCGTCTGGCGCCTTCAGGCGCGCTGTTCGACAGGGATATCGACACGGCCTCGCTGGACCGCCATGGCGGTGCCGCGCGGGATGCGGCCACCGCTTTCGGCGTCCTCGCAGAGACGGCGGAGCTGGCGGGCGAGGAGGCGCTGTCGCGCGACGCCGGGTCGCGGGCGCGGGCGCTCGGTCTGGAGGCGCTGCGCTGGGACCACAGGCGGGCCGGGCGCCGGTTCGTTCCGGAGCTCCGGGCGGAAGAGCGGATGGCGCCGCCGCGCTCGGTGGCGGATGTGCGCGCCTGGCGGGATTTGCGGGAGCGGCAGGCGGCGGCGCGCGAGGAGGTGGGCGCGAGGGCGGCGCACGTCGCCGATGCGCTCGAAGCCGGCGCGCCGGAGAGGGCGTCCCGGTGGCGCGAGCGGGCGGGACAGCACCGGGAGTGGGCCCGGACGGCAAGGAGCGCGCTGCCGGCGCTGGACGATCTGGAGAGGCGGGCCGGGGCGGCGGAAGCAGCGCCCGGGGACGCGGCGGCCTGGGCCCTGGCGGCAGAGGCGGCCGAGAGTGTCGTGAAAGGCTTCGGCCGGGGCTTTGCGGAGGAAGCCGAACGCGCGCGCATCGAGGAGGCGAAGGCGGCTGCCGAAAGAGCGGCGCGGCGCGACACGTCGGAAGTCCGGGCCGCCCGGGAGTGCCGGCGCATTCGCGAGGCGTTCGAGAGTGCACACACCGCCGCCGGCAAGGGTGCGCTCATTTACGTGCCCGGCACGGAAGCGCTGGCAGCCGAGGCCGTGCGGCTGCTCGCAACCCCCTGGCTCGCGCAAGGCGACCGCCGCTTCCTTGAGAGCTTCAGGGAGATTATCGACAGCGAGACCCGCACCCGCGACATGATCCGGGACACGATCGAACGGGCCCGGGCCCATCTCCGGGAATACCCGGCCATCCTCGACCGCGCCCTCGCCCCGAAACCGCCCGCCCCGCACTTGCCGGCCCCCCGTCCGGGGCTCGTCGCCCGCGCCCGCAGGCTGTTCGGGGCCGAGGATGACATCCCCACCGCGCCGCCCGCGCCGGCGCCCCGGGCCCTCAACGATGTCGATCCCGATTACCGCAGGTGGGACATCCGGGCGGAGCAGTTCGTCACCACCTTCCGCAACTGGCGCGCCCTCGACGACCCTGCCCACAGGGACCATGCCGACCGCCGCTGGATCGACATGGCCGACCTCAAGGCCGAGTTCGAGGCGATCCGCCGCGCCGCGCGCGATCCGGAGGCCGAACCCCACCGGATCGAGATGCCCGACGCCGGCGCGTTCGCCGCCGCCGACCAGCGCCACGACCCCGACCGCCTCGCCACCCTGCTGCGCGCTGCGGTCAGGCCCGAAGACGAGCGCGACCGCGCCGCACTGGTCGAGCTCGCGCGCCGGAACCGCGCCTGGCCCGAAGAGACCCACGCCGTTTTCCGCCGCCATCTCCGCGATGCGGTGGACGCCGACGACACGCGCTCGCTGTTCCGGCTGACGCAGGACCTGCCCGCCGCTCTCGCCGGGAGCTTCCGCAATCTCGCCGAGGAATGCTGGCGGCACAGCGGCGAGGCCCTTGCGCGGCGCCAGGAACGCATAATGGGGCACGGGCACGGCCTCTCATACTGACGCGCTGAGCGCCGCCGGGCACCCGGAGCCAATGGCGCGCAGGCGGAAGGCGGCCTTCGCAACGGCGCCGCCCGTCAGCACCGGATCGGCGCCGCCCATGTCCGGGGGCGCGGCGTCCGTCGCGGCGAAGCGCCTCCATCACCCCCTCCGCCTCCTCCTCCGAATACCCACCCGGGGGCCTGGCCAGGCACATGCGCCGCGATGTTGCCCGCCGCGAACGCCGAAGACCTCTCCTCCGGATACGCAACCGCCCGCCAGGCCATCCGCATGCGCAACCGGCCGCCGGCCCCGCCCGTGGAAGCATACGAAATGGACCTTGCCGCCTGAGGCAGCGTCCCCAGGCCCCGGAGCCCTCGGGTTCCGGGGCTTGCCTTGTGTGCCGAGCATGGCCAACAGCTTGGAGGTGCAAGTCCTCTATCCAGCCCGATGGCGGCGAAGGATTAGCGAAGCGCAAGGGCGTCGTCGCGAGGCGAGGTCTGAAGGAAGCTTGGAGCAAAGCCGCGACCCGATGGACAAGAACCGGATACGAGGCCTACCCGGCCGGACGAGCGAGCAAGTGATCGCGAAGTCCGTAGCCATCAAGGGCCGGGGTGGTAAATCCGGCGGGTGTGCGGTGAAGGCGGTTGGTCTTACCTCGGGAGGTCTGTGCTGTGTCCGGAATCCCCGGACTGAGCGGTTCCGCAAGGGCCGTGATCGCGGCGCAGAAGTCAGCAGAGGGCATAGTAGCCGGCTTGCCGGCGAAGGCCCGAACGACGGAAAGGGTTACTAGGACGGCAGGCTCATGCGGACCAAGCGGCAGAACATCCAGTTGGAACTGGCCTTGGAGCCGGAGGCGAAGGGTGAAGCCCGGAGCGCCGGCGACCGAGGGACCGAAGCCCGCATGGCGCGTGCCGACCCCGAACGCCCGGCGGCTGGGCGAGGACCATCGATGGAAGCGGTGGTCGCGCCCGGCAACATGAAGAAGGCGCTGGCGCGTGTCCGGCGCAACAAGGGGGCGCCCGGCATCGACGGAATGACCGTCGAAGAGTTGGGCGCTTACCTGAAAGACCACTGGCCCGAGACGAAGGCCCGCCTTCTCGACGGCACCTACGAACCGCAGCCGGTTCGGCGTGTGGAG
>JAPOZD010000397.1 GCA_026706245.1 Alphaproteobacteria bacterium | reverse complement strand
CGGCTTCATCGCCTCCGCGATCCGGTAGTAATCTGCTTTCCTTAACGGCAGCTGCGTATTGTCAAACAGTTTCGGCATGATGGTCTTGGACGCCGGAATCCGGATTACCGCCTCGATATCGCGAAGCGGGTCGGTGAGAACGGAAGCCGGCAATTCCTCCATAAACGCATTGCGGACAAAGAGGTCGTTTTCCTCGTCTCCGCTCAGAAAACGCGCAACCGCAGCCGGAACGAGCAGATAGTTTTCGATCTCGTAACGCCGCCAAACATGGATATCGAGGCCGTCCGCGCTGAGGTCGTGCAGATCCTCGCCGCCGTCGGCATCGACGAGCAGAAGACCGCGAATGTCCTTGTGGACAGCCCGCACGCCGAAAAGGTGATGGCGCGCTTCGCGCGTGCGGCATCCTCCGAGCGGGTGAAGGAACGGGTTTCTGAAGAACTTGCCGGCCGGGTGGTCCAGCCGCTTCGCCCATGCTTCGAGAATGCGCCGATCCGATTCGCCTTCGCAATAGAGCACGGCCCGTCCTTGCTCCGCCAGCAACAGGTCGAGCGGCGAGACCTGCCGAACGGCAGTCAGCAGGGCATCGCGGTCCGCTCTGCGGGCCAGGCGGTGCGGCGGGCCGACGAAGGACAGTATCTGGTCCGGGTCCGACGACGCCAGGATGGTTTCCGCATGAGTTGCGAGAACCAGTTGACGGTTGCGGTCCTGTGCAAGCGCGCGCAGGCGGTCGAACACTCGTGTCTGGAGCCAGACATGAAGATGGGCGTCCGGTTCGTCCACCAGCAGCACGGCGCTTTCGCGGCCATAGATGAAGGCGAACAGCAAGAGCGTCTGATGGAACCCGCTACCGGCCGAGGCCAGATCGTAAGTCGCGCCCCGCTCCTCATACTCGCAGATGATGAAGGGCTGCGCCGGATCGTAGGCCGGCTTCTTCAGACGGACGGCGAACAGGTCGCTTATGTCGTGGGCGAGACCATTCCAGGCATCGTCGTCCGAAGCGATTTCCAGCAGCAGGTTGCGCAGGACGTCGCCCGGTTTGCCCTCGCCGATGCGCAGATTGCGATAGCCCGGATCGAACCGGGGCTCCTCCGCGCCGATGCCCGAAAAAGCAGGGCAGTGGGTAACATCCGGCAGCACCGAAGCATCGACCAATTCGTGGAAATCGGACGGATTCGCGTAAATCTGCTCCGGTCCCTGGTAGCGGAATTCCATGGTAAGGCCCCATGGTTCGCCTTTATCCGGAAGCCCTTCCACCCGGATACGGATCGGCCGGGGACGGCGGACCATTTCCTCTGCGACTTTGTCGCCGTCACGGTCCTTGTTACGCCAATTGGTTGCCCGCTCGTTCCACAGTAGGTTGAAATGGCTGAGTGGCAGCGGTGTGAAGTCTTTGCGGGTGATGGGTTGGCCGGGCCGTCTGATGGAGTCCGCGTGGCCGCCGACGATCGGCGCGCCGCGGCCGGTGCGCCAGCGCTCAAGCGCAAACGCCCACGCTGACAGGGCTTGGATGAGCGTCGTCTTGCCGGAATTGTTCGGCCCGGCCAGCACCGTCACCGGGTCGAGATGGAATTCCTGACGCTCGAAACGCTTGAAGTTCTCGGTAACAACGCGCGTGATCACTCGTCCTGTCCGCCCGGCTCCATTAGGCTAAGGTGCAGGGGACACTTGTAACGGGGAGAGGGCGATGACGGAAGCTGTGCTGGTTTCGGTGGATGGCGGGGTGGGGGTGCTGACGCTCAACCGGCCCGACAAGTTCAACTGCATCTCGACCGGATTGCTGGACGGGCTGCTCGCCGGCATGGACAGGTTCGAGGCGGATTCGGCCGTGCGCGCCGTGCTGCTGAACGCGAATGGCAGGCAGTTCTGCACCGGCGCGGACCTGGACGAGGTGCTGGAGCGGCGCAAATCGGCCGAGGCGCTCACCCCCTTCATCGGCGCCATCCATGAGGCGACGCGCCGTTTCGAGGACTCGCCGCTGCCGGTGGTGGCGGCGGTGCAGGGGCTCGCGCTCGCCGGCGGCATGGAGCTTGTCGTCGCCTGCGACACGGTGTTCGCCGCCGAGAGCGCGCGCATCGGCTGCCAGCACGCCCGCTACGGCCTGCCGCCGGGCGGCGGCGGCACGCAGCGCCTGGCCCGCATTGTCGGACTGCGCCGTGCGCTCGACCTCATGTTCACCGCCCGCTGGCTCGATTCGGCCGAGGCGGAGCGCTGGGGCCTCTTCAACCATGTCGTGCCGGACGGGGAGCTTGACGCCCGCGCGCAGGCCTATTGCGCCGACCTCGCCGCCAAGAGCCGCCACGGCCTCGCCTTCATGAAGGGCATGGCGCGGCGCGGTCTGGAAGGCCCGCTGGATGTCGGCCTTGCGCTGGAGCGGGGCGCGGTCGTGGCCGCCCTCCAGCACAGCGACGTGGCAGAGGGCCTCGACGCCTTCCAGAACCGGCGCGAGCCGGTCTTTCCGTAGGCAGGAGCCTTCGTTCCATGCAGCTTGAATTCACGGCCGGGGAACGCGCCTTCGCCGAGGAGGTGGACGCCTTCTTCCGGGCCAATCTGGAGCCGCGGCTCTCCGAGCAGGTGCGCCGCAATCCCTCCTATGTCTCCAAGGATGACATGCGGCGCTGGCAGAAGGCGCTCTACGAGCAGGGCTGGATCGCGCCCAACTGGCCGAAGGAGCATGGCGGCACCGGCTGGACGCCGACGCAGAAGTTCATCTTCGAGGAAGCCTATCAGCGCCACTACGCGCCGCGGCTCTCGCCCTTCGGCATCATGATGGTGGGGCCGGTCATC
>JAPOZD010000193.1 GCA_026706245.1 Alphaproteobacteria bacterium | reverse complement strand
TGACTTTGGAATATGCCCATGAATAACTATCTCTATATACTCCTGGTCGCGTTGGAGTCATGGCAGTGCTGTTCGAGAGCTTCGTCTATCCGCTGGTCATCATGATCTCGGTGCCGCTGGCGACGGCCGGCGGCGTGCTCGGCCTGGCCGTGCTGAACCTGTTCGCCTTCCAGCCGCTCGACATGCTGACATTGCTCGGCTTCATCATCCTGGTCGGCATCGTCGTCAACAACGCCATCCTGCTGGTCCACCAGACGCTGTTCCATATCCGCGAGGGCGGGATGGCGCCGCCGGACGCGATCCGGGAAGCGACGCGGGACCGGCTGCGCCCGATCTACATGTCCACGCTCACCAGCATATTCGGCATGGCGCCGCTGGTGCTGTTCCCGGGCGCGGGCTCGGAGCTCTACCGGGGGCTGGGCTCGGTGGTGCTGGGCGGGCTGTCGCTTTCGGCGGTGCTGACCTTGACCATCATCCCGCCGCTGCTCGGCCTGATCCTCGCCCCGCTGGAGGAGCGCCGCCGCGGCCGCCTCGAAGCGCCCGCGCCCGCAGCGGCGGAGTGACCCGGCCCGCCCGGCGGCCGGTTCGTGCTAAAACCCGGCAGGGACGGGTTCCGGAGAAGTCCACCGCATGAAATTCGGCATTTTTTACGAGCACCAGTTGCCGCGGCCCTGGGGACCGGACAGCGAACGGCGGCTGCTGGAGGAATCGCTGGCCCAGATCGAGCTCGCCGACGGGCTCGGCTACGACTATGCGTGGGAGGTCGAGCACCATTTCCTCGAGGAGTATTCGCACTCCTCCGCCCCGGAAGTGTTCCTCGGCGCGGCCAGCCAGCGCACCCGCAATATCCGCCTCGGCCACGGCGTCATCCAGCTCACCACCAACCATCCGGTCCGCGTGGCGGAGAAGGTCTCGACCTTGGACCTGCTCTCGGGCGGGCGGGTGGAGCTCGGCCTCGGCGAGGCGCAGGGGCCGGTGGAGCTGCATCCCTTCGGCGTGCAGGTGCGCTCCAAGCGCGACCGCTGGATCGAGGGCGTGAAGGCGACGATCCCGCTGTTCACCGAGACCGCCTTCGAGTTCAGCGGCGAATTCTACAGCTACCCGAAGCGCAATGTCGTGCCGAAGCCGCTGCAGAAGCCGCATCCGCCGCTCTGGGTCGCCTGCTCCAATATCGAGACCATCGAGGATGCCGGGCGCTGGGGGATGGGGGCGCTCGGCTTCCAGTTCGTCTCGCCCGAGGCGGCGCGGGCCTGGGTCAACCGCTACTACCTCAACCTCACCCGCAATCTCGACCGGATCTGCGACTACCCGGTCAATCCGAACATCGCCATGGTCTCCGGCTTCATGTGCTGCGAGACGGACGGGGAGGCCGTCGAGAAGGCGGCCGGATGGACCTTCTTCATCTTCTGCCTGAGCCACTATGGCCGGCATGGCATCTCCGACCCCGGCGAGACCGACCTCTGGAAGCTCTACCAGGACTGGCGCCACACGGAGAAGGCGCAGCAGGCGCTGACCGCCGGGCTGATCGGCTCGCCGGAAACCATCCGGGGCAAGCTGCGCGCCTTCGCCGCCGCCAATGTGGACCAGGTGATCCTGCTGAACCAGGCCGGGCAGAACACGCATGAGGATATCTGCGCCTCGCTGGAGCTGTTCGCCCGCGAGGTCATGCCGGAGTTCCATGCGATGGAGGAGGAGCATGCGGCCTGGAAGGCGGGCGTGCTTGCCGGCGAGATCGAACTGGAAGCGCTCTCGGTCGAGGGCGCGCGGCGCTATGCGCACCAGAACGAGGACATCGTGCGGCTCACGCCCGAGCAGCTCAAGGCGAAGATGGCGGCCAAGGAAGCGGCCGCCGCGCCGAACGCGGCGAACGTTACCGATACCGCCGCTGAATAGGAGGACCCGGCCCATGCGCGCGCTCGTTCTCGAAGGCCATGGCGGGCAGGACCAGCTCCGCTTCCGCAGCGACTGGCCGGAGCCGGAGCCGGGGCCGGGCGAGGTCGTCGTCCGGGTCGGGGCCTGCTCGCTCAACTACCACGATGTCTTCACCCGGCGCGGCATGCCGGGCATCAAGGTGCCGATTCCGGTCGTGCCCGGCCTCGACCTTGCCGGCGAGATCGAGGCGCTCGGAGAAGGAGTGGAAGGCTGGTCCGTCGGCGACCGGGTGCTTGTGGACCCGATCTGGCCGGAGCGGGGCCTGATGGGCGAAATGCTCGACGGCGGGCTTGCGGAGAAGGCGCTCTGCTCGGCAGGCCAGCTCGTGCCGATTCCGGAAGGGGTGAGCTTCGCGCAGGCGGCGTCGCTGCCGGTCGCCTACGGCACGGCGCACCGCATGATGTTCGAGAACGGCCATGTGAAGGCAGGCGAGACGGTGCTGATCCTCGGCGCATCGGGCGGCGTCGGCAATGCCTGCGTGCTGCTCGCCAAGGCGGTCGGCGCGCATGTCATCGCCGCCGCCAGCAGCCAGGAGAAGATCGACCGCCTGCTGGCGCTCGGCGCCGACGAGGGGCTGAACTATATCGAGACGCAATTCGAGCGCGAGATCTGGAAGCGCTATGGCAAGCCCTTCCGGCGCTCCTATGAGGGCGGCGTCGATGTGGTGGTCAATTTCACCGGCGGCGACACCTGGGTGCCCTCGATGAAGGCGCTGAAGCGCGGCGGCCGGATGCTGACCTGCGGGGCGACGGCCGGCTTCGATCCGCAAACCGACATCCGCTACATCTGGACCTTCGAACTCCAGATCCTCGGCTCCAACAGCTGGACCGTGGAGGGCCTGAAGGAAATGATG
>JAPOZD010000360.1 GCA_026706245.1 Alphaproteobacteria bacterium | reverse complement strand
AGCGCGGCCACCTTGTGCTGCTCGATGATACGCCAATAGACGCCGGCGTCCGGCGTACCGACCGGCTTGCCCTCGAACAGGATGGCCGTGTTGCCGGCCAGCAGCGGCGCATAGACGATGTAGGAATGGCCGACGACCCAGCCGACATCGGAGGCGGCCCAGAAGACCTCCCCCGGCTCGACGCCATAGACGTTCTTCATGGTCCAGTGCAGCACCACCATGTGGCCGCCATTGTCCCGGACCACGCCCTTCGGCTGGCCCGTCGTGCCGGAGGTGTAGAGGATATAGAGGGGGTCGAGCGCGCTGACCGGGACGCAATCCGCCGGCTCCGCGCCGGCAACCGCCTCGCGCCAGTCGACATCGCGCCCCTCGACCATCGAGGCTTCGCATTCCGGCCGCTGGAAGACGACGCAGAACTCGGGCTTGTGCGCCGCCAGATCGATGGCGCCGTCGAGCAGCGGCTTGTATTCCACCACCCGGCCGGGCTCGATGCCGCAGGAGGCGGCGATGACGGCCTTGCAGGCGCTGTCGTCGATGCGCACCGCCAGCTCGTTGGAGGCAAACCCGCCGAAGACCACGGAATGCACCGCACCGAGCCGGGCGCAGGCAAGCATGGCGACTGCCGTCTCCGGGATCATCGGCATGTAGATGACGACCCGGTCTCCCTTGCCGATGCCGCGGCTCTTGAGGGCCCCGGCGAAGACCGCCACGGCGTCCCGTAATTCGCGGTAGGTGAAGGAGCGGACCGTGTCGGTCACCGGGCTGTCGTAGATCATCGCGGCCTGCTCGCCCCGCCCCGCCTCGACATGCCGGTCGAGGGCGTTGAAGCAGGTGTTGGTCACGCCATCCACGAACCAGCGCCCGGCAGGCGTGGACTCCGTTTCCAGGATTTGCGTCGGCGCCTCGTACCAGTGCAGGTCGGCGGCGGCTTCCGCCCAGAACGCCTCGCGCTCGTCTAGCGAGCGGCGGAACGCGGTCTCATATGCTCCGGCCATGACGATCCCTCCCCTTCCGCTGGGGCCGGATGGATACCACCTCGGCGGCAGGGGCGGAAGCCGGCGCGGGCCCGGCGCCGGCCCGAAACGGCAAAACAGGGTTCTGCCGCCGGCAAGCAGCCGACCGCAAGGCGCTGCCTCGGAATCGCGCTCCAAAGCCGACATCTCGGGTGGCTGAGAAAAAAATTACCGGAATATCCCCTTTTGTTCCCGATATGGGCTTGACATCTGGCGGATTGTGCTACAATGGGCGCAGAGGAAGGCGGCTCCCGGGGCCGCCTTTCGGCTTTTCTGCAGGGAAGCAACGGCTGGGGCCGCAAAAAAAGCCCCGGCGGAAGCAAACAGGAGAGGTGTGCCCGCCGTCTCGCGCGCCCAATCAGGTGCGCGAACCGCGCCGGCGCAAGACGCGCCCGCCCGCACAGGCGCACGCACGCGAACCGCGCGCGGCAAAGGGACCCGCTCCCGGACCGACAAGGAGGAACCATGACTGCAACCGACCCCCGCTCCGACCTGGCGGCGAAACTGGCCGCAGGGCTGGCGCCCGCCGCCGAAGCCCTCGCCCTGGCCTATGCGGAGGACATGAGCGCCGGACCGCCGCCGCCGGACGACCGCGCCCGCGCCGAGCGCCACCGCGCCGGCCGCGCCCAGCTCTCCCACCTGCGCCAGCTCCTCTCCTTGCTCGACTGGGCCGGCAAGCACCTGCCCGAACCGGACCCGGAGCCCGAAGGGGAACCCGCGGACGAGCTCGACAACCCGTCCGGCGAGCCCGACCCCGTGGAGTCCGGGTATGACGGCGGCGAGGAGAGGCCCGGGTTCCGGGAATGGTCGGAGGACATGGAGCGCCGCTTCGGACGGCTCGTGCCTGACATGGACGACTATGACGGCAGCGAGGACGAAGAGCATTACGGCGACCGGAAATATGTCGGCAGGTCCGGCACGCCCGAACACGGGGCATGGGTCGAAAGGCAGGACCGCCGCGAAGAGCGGGAGGACGCCCTCGCCCTGCATTTCGGGAGCATGGGCGACGACCCGGAAACCGCAGAGAGGAAGGCTGTCAGGCAGGTCGCCATGACAAAACATGACATCGCATGACATTCCATGACACATCCCGCAGCCACTCCCGCGCCCCGGCCGGGGCGCGGGAGGGGCCGGCATTGCCAATGAGTCTGAACCCGCCGCCGGTATCAGTCCTTCTTGCGGTCGAACAGGCCCTTCAGGCCGCGGCCGATATCCTTCACGGCGCCCTTGAGATTGTCCCTGAGGTCCCGGACCGCTTTTTCCGGCGACGGCGCGTGCGGCCCGGCCGCCGCGCCTGCCTTGGGGCCGGCGGCGGCGGTCTTCAGGCATTCATTGTCATCGCCGCCGAGTTCGCCCAGGCCGACGATGGCGGCCGGCGGGAACAGGGCGATTGCGGCGAGGCCGCCGAGTTTCTTCAGCACCGCGCCGGTCTCGGGCCGGATTTTCGGCTCCGCAAAGCTGCCCCGGACGTGGACCGGGACCGCGATGTTCAGGGTCGCTGACTTCGCGCGGGGCTCGACGACCAGATCGAGGGTCTCCGAGGCAAGGTCCGCCGTCCCCCTGGCGGCGACGGTTGAATACTCGGTGTCGATCAACGCCGCCCGGCTGGTCGCGCGCCCCTTCTCGATGCCGACGGAGGCGGCGGCGCAATTGACGACCGTCCATTGCTTGCGGCCTTCGAACAGCGTGCCGAGGAGGGCGCTGGCGCCGCCGACCGCCGCATCGAATGCCTGCGTTTTCAGGCGGCCGCTGCCGCCGACGATCCGGATGTCGCCGCCCAGGCCTGCCATGAGCGCGGCGACGGACCGGCCGGCGCCGGAAAGGTCAACGCTTGCATTCGCCTTTCCTTCGAAAAGGTCGGTGACGCCGGCCTCCCGCAGCAACCGGCCGAGATCGACCTCGGCAGCCCTTGCCGCAAGACGGATCCCGGGCGCTGTGCGGCGTGTATCGATTCGAAGCTCGCCCTCGACCCGGCTTCCGGCGACGGTCGCGCCGAACGGCTTCACCGCGAGCGCGCCATCGTCGAGGCTCACGCCGGCGCGGACGGCGCCGACCGGAACCGAAAGCCCGGCCAGTTTTTCCACGCTGAAAATCAAATCGAGATCGCCACCGTTCATCCCGTCCAGGGGCAACGGGTCGTCGGGGAAGACCCGGCCGGGTCGTTCTTTCTTCGATTCCGCATTGCCGCCCGTCGTTGCGGAGCGCCTGCTCCCGGCGGAATCCGCCCGCAGCGCGGCAAGGTCGATTCCGGTCGAGGCCAGCGTCCCGCCAATGCGCGGGCGCGGGCCCGCCAGCGCAAGCTCGACCCGGCCCGAGAGGGTGTTGGAGGCGAGCGCAGCCTTGAGGTCTTCGAGCCGGAATTCGTTGGCGCCGCCCACTATCCGGGCATCGAGGGCGACCGGGCCGAGTTTCGGCAATTCCTGCCCTGCAAGCGGCGCGAGCGAGGACAGTTCGGCGCCGCGAAGCGCGATCCGGAGGTCGAGGCCGGCCGCCCTGCCGGGCTCGGAGACCGTTCCGGCCAGCCGGGCATCGAACCCCAGCGCTTTCGCCTCGAAGTCAATCCCGACCGGGGCTCCCGAGGCCATGTCCGCCAGGGAATCGACCGCGCCCGAGATCGAAACGGGGTTCCCGTTCCATGCGCCCTCCGCCTCTATCCCGAGCGGCGCGCCGAATGACTCCGCCTCTGCCGATACCCGTTCGAGGTCGAGGCGCATGTCCTCGCCGGTCCGTGCATCCCTGTAGGTCAGGCGCCCCCGGCGGATTTCCACATGGTTGAAGATCGGGACCGATGGAGGCCCGCCAGCCGCCTTACCTTGCCCGTCCGCCTCTGCGGGCCGGGCGGGCGCAGCGGACCGGTCGCCCGAAGCCGGTCCTGTCCGCCAGTTGGAGAGGCCGTCCGCATTCGTCTCGAGCAGGATGTCGGGCTCGACAAGGACGAGCCGGGTCACCCGGATATCGCCGGCGAGCAGCGGCAGCAGCTCGACTTCAGCCTCGGCGCGTTCAAGCGCGACCATCGCCGGGCGCGAGCCCCAGCCGGCATTGGCGATGGAGACCCGCTCCACGACCACGGCGGGACTGAGCGAGATCGAGAGGTCGATATCGCCGCCGATGGCGAGTTCGCGCCCGGTTGCCTTGCGGAATTCCGCTTCGATCTCCCCGCGGTAGCTGCCGACATCGACCGAGAAGAGAAGCGCGGCCGCAGCCGCGACGAGGATGACGAGCGCCAGCCCGGCCCACTTCAGCAGAGAGGCGGGGCGCATGGCGGGTTTCCGAAGGCGTTACGTCCCGCCGCCTCCGTTTTCCGGCGCGTCGGGCGCAAAGGCGAGCCCGCCCCGCCAGCTGTCGACATAGCCGGCCCATTCGATGTCTTCCGGCAGGTCCGCCACGTCGAGCGCGTCGCGCGCATCCAGCATCACGGCATATTCGTCGAGGAACGCCTTGCCGCCGCTCAGCATGCGCGACAGCGCCTTGGGGTGGGGGCCGTGCGCGAAGCCGCAGGGATGGAGCGTCACCATGCCGGCGTCGATGCCGTCGCGGCTGAAGAAGCCGCCGGAATGGAAGAACATCACCTCGTCATAGTCGTCATTGTTGTGGAAGAACGGCACCTTGAGCGCCTCGGGGTCGGACTCCGCCGGGCGCGGCGCGAAGGTGCAGACGACGAAGCGGTCGGCGACGAAAGTGGTGTGCGCGGAAGGCGGCAGGTGGTAGCGGTGGCTCATCAGCGGCCTGATCTCGCGCACATTGAGCTTGGCGACGGAAAGGTCTCCGTGCCAGCCGACGGCATCCAGCGGGTTGAAGGGGAAGGTCGCGCAGCTGATCGCGCCCCGCCGCTTGATCCGCACCTGCCATGTGCCCGGCCCCTGCTGGGCGCGGAACGCCTCGTCGATGCGCGGCAGGATGAGCGCCGCGGGGTCGAACACCGCGTGCCGCCCGACCATGCCCTTCTCCGGCAGCCGGTAGAAACCGCCCGTCGCCTCGATCAGCAGCGCGTCCGCCGGCCCGTCGGCGTCGAGCCGCCACATGGTGCCGCGCGGGATGACGACATAATCGCCCTGCTCGACGGGGAGCCGCCCGTAGTCGCAGAAGAAGTCGCCCTGGCCCCTGTGCAGGAAGAGCAGGTCGTCGCCGTCGCCATTGCGGACGAGATGGTCCATGCGCCCGTCCGTGCGCCAGAAGCGGTAATCGACATGGGCGTTGTGCAGCACCCGCCGGGCCTCCCAGGGGGAGGCGGCGGCGGGCAGCTTGTTCAGGTCGAAGGCGCGGGGGCGGAGCGGGCCTTCCCAGCCGGTCCAGGCGGTCGGCGGGTTGCGGTGGTACATGTGCGCCGCCGGCCCGAAGAAGCCCTCGCGGCCGAGCTCGCGCTCGAACCGCCCGTCGGGCAGCTGGACATGCGCCCGCCGGTTGGTCTCGCCCTCGCTGTGGGGAAAGGAAATCCACGTGCCGCCCGCCATAACCCGGCCCTCCGCCAGTGTCCTCGCCGGCCGCCAGCATAGCGCGCGGCAAGGGCCGGGTCATATGTTCGCGGCGAACAGGCCGGGCTGGCGTCCGGCCGTTTGCACCGGCCCGTCCTCGGCGAACGGATCGTCGATGATCCTTTCGAGGCGCGCCTTTCGCCGAATTTCAGCTACGGCGGTGGACGGAACATAAAACCGACCCCGTTTTTCGCCTTCGGGAACGACGAGTTTGGCATCCACAAGCGCCTTCAGGTCCCGGGTGGCGAGATTCTTGGATATGTCGGCGCTGACCCGGTATGACGAGTTCCTTACCCTGCCGCCGAACGCGGCCTGGAGCAGGGCCATGGACGTGCGTTCGGGAAGCCCGTTCGCCCCAACCAGGTCCTCCAGTTCTGCATAGACCCTCTCCAGCTCTCTCGTCCGGCGAAGAAGCGTTTGCGCCTGCCGGTAATGGCCGGTCAGGCAAAACCGGACCCAGGGTTTGGCATTGCGCTCCGGGTTCCATCCGCCGCCGCCGACTTCTGCAAGCACGTCGTAATATTCCTGCTGGTTGCGCCCGGTATATTCCTCGATGGAGGAAAACGCGGGAGCGACGATCCCGTCGCTCGCAAGCACCGCCGTTTGAAGACACCTGGCGGTCCTGCCGTTGCCGTCCGAAAAGGGATGCAGCATCGCCAGATTGAGATGCGTCATGGCGGCGCGCAGGAAAACCGACTCGACCTCCCCGTCATTCACATAGTCCAGGAGTTCGTGGATCAGAGGCTCCAGCCGGTCGCGGTCCACGCCCTCATGGACCAGATCGCCGGTCCTCGCGTTCCTGACGCCCACCCAGCCGGGCCGGTACTGGCCGGGACGCGCGCCGAAGTCCGACTGGCAGATCATGAAGTGGACGGCCAGCAGAACGTCCTCGGTGATTCGGAACGAAGGGCTCTGCCGCCGCTGGAGGATGTAGTCCATTGCCTCGCGGTAGCCGGTAACGGCCCGCCAGGTGTCGCGGTCCGTGTCCGCCGGGTCTTCGTGGTCGATGGCGGCGATGGCGTCCTCGTCGGAGACATTGATGCCTTCGATGCTGTTGGACGCCGCGAGAGCCCGCGCGCGGGTCATGCGGGCCAGAAGGCCCGTCCAGCGGCGCGGCTCTGTGACCACATAGTGGCGCAGATCGGCCCGTATCCGGGCTGTTGCGGCCTCGACCCGCCTTTCGGCATCGTCCAGAACGCGGTATCTGAACAACATGCGCCAAAACCAGTTTGCAATCGACTGACAGTCGGTTATTTATCGATATCAAGTCGATTGTCAAATGCATATGGCGCCCGCAATGACAGGCTGAGACCCGCAAGCGTTTCCGTTGGCGCGCGAAACCTCCTAGACTGGCGGGCGGTCGGGGAGGCCTTTGCCCCATGTCGCTCACCATGCCGGCGCCCGAGGCGGCGATCCTGGAGAACCGCGACCGGCTGATCCGCCGGCTGCGCGCGATCCTGCCGGACGAGAGCGTGATCGCCGAAGAGGCGGGCATGCGCGCCTATGAGTGCGACGCGCTCACCATGTACCGCCAGCTTCCGCTCGTCGTGGCCCTGCCGGAGACGGTGCCCCAAGTGCAGGCGGTCATGGCGCTCGCGGCCGAGATGAATGTGAAGGTGGTGCCGCGCGGGGCCGGCACCTCGCTGTCCGGCGGCGCCATGCCGCTCGGCGACGGCATCCTGCTCGCCATGGGCAAGTTCAACCGCATCCTGGAGATCGACTACGAAAACCGGTGCGCGCGCGTGCAGCCGGGCGTGGCCAATCTCGCGATCAGCGATGCGGTTGCGGCGCGCGGCTTCTACTACGCGCCCGACCCCTCCTCGCAGATCGCGTGCTCCATCGGCGGCAATGTCGGCGAGAATTCGGGCGGCGTGCATTGCCTGAAATACGGTCTGACGACCAACAACATACTCGGCCTCGAAATCGTGCTGATGGGCGGCGGAATCGTGCGTCTCGGCGGCAAGCACCTCGATTCCGAGGGCTACGACCTGATGGGGCTGATGACCGGCTCGGAGGGCCTGCTGGGCGTCATCACGGAGGTCACGGTGCGCCTGCTGCCGAAGCCCGAGACGGCGCGCGGCCTGCTGCTCGCCTTCCCGACGGTGGAGGCGGGCGCGGGCTGCGTGGCGGACATCATCGCGGCCGGCATCATCCCGGGCGGGCTCGAGATGATGGACGGGCCGGCGATCCGCGCGGCGGAGGACTTCCAGCCCTGCGGCTACCCGACGGACGCCGCCTCGCTGCTCATCTGCGAGCTCGACGGCGAGGCGTCCGAGGTGGACCATCTGGTCGGGCGGGTCTCCGCCATGGCGCGGGATGCCGGCGCGACGACCATCCGGGCCTCGGAGAGCGAGGAGGAGCGGCTCGGCTTCTGGGCGGGGCGCAAGAACTCCTTCCCGGCCGTCGGCGCCATCGGGCCGGACTATCTCTGCATGGACGGCACCATCCCGCGCGGCAGGCTGGCGGAAGTGCTGGCGGGCATAACGGAACTCGCCGGCAGGCACGGGCTGCGGGTGGCGAACGTGTTCCATGCCGGCGACGGGAACCTGCACCCGCTGATCCTCTACGACGCCAACCGGCCGGGCGATATCGAAAAGGCGGAGGCCTTCGGCGCGGACATATTGAAGCTCTGCGTCGCCGTCGGCGGTGTGCTGACCGGCGAGCACGGCGTCGGCGTCGAGAAGCGCGACCTGATGGGCACGATGTTCACGCAAGCCGACCTCGACCAGCAGCAGCGGGTCAAATGCGCCTTCGACCCGGAGCACCGGCTCAATCCCGGCAAGGTCTTCCCGACCCTGCGGCGCTGCGCCGAGCTCGGGCGGATGCATGTCCGGGGCGGCGCGCTGCCCTTCCCGGACCTGCCGCGCTTCTGAGCCGGTCTGCCGGACCCGGCGGCATGGAGGAGCTGGCGCCCCGCGACGAGGCCGAACTCGAGGAGGCGATAGCCTGGGCGGTCGCGCGCGAGGTCCCGCTTGCGGTCGAGGGCGAGGGCAGCAAGCGCGGCTTCGGCCATGTCGTGGAGGCCGGGCGCCGACTCACCACGGCGGCCATGCGCGGCGTCTCGCTCTACGAGCCGGCGGAGCTTGTGCTGACCGCGGGCGCCGGCACGCCGCTTCGCGAAATCCAGGGCCTGCTCGACCAGCAGGGCCAGCAGCTCGCCTTCGAGCCGGCGGATTACGGCGCCATTCTGGGCGGCCCGGCCGGCCGGGGCACGCTCGGCGGCGCGGTCGCCATCAACGCCTCCGGCCCGCGCCGCATCAGGGCGGGGGCGGCGCGCGACCATGTGCTGGGCTTCCGCGCCGTCAGCGGGCGCGGCGAGCCGTTCAAGTCCGGCGGGCGGGTGATGAAGAATGTGACCGGCTACGACCTCTCCAAGCTCATGGCGGGCTCGCACGGCACGCTCGGCGTGATGAGCGAAATCACCGTCAAGGTGCTGCCGAGGCCCGAAACTGAGGAGACGGTGGTGTTCCGGGGCCTGGACGACGCGGCGGCCGTGGCGCTGATGACCAGGGCCTCGGGCCTGCCGACGGAGGTTTCCGGCTTCGCCCATGCGCCGGACGAGGGTGGCCGCACGGGGCTCCGGCTCGAAGGGCCGGCGGTCTCCGTGGCGGGCCGGCGCGAGTCGCTGCTCAAACATTTCGGCGGCGAGGCGGAGGTGTTGGCCGACGCCGCCTCGCGCGCCTTCTGGGAGGAGGTGCGCGATGTGCGCATGCTGGCGGGGCGGGGCGAGCAACTCTGGCGGCTTTCCGTGGCGCCGGCCGACGGGGCGGCGGTCGCCGCAAGGCTGGCGCAAGCGGTCCTGCCGGTCGCGGGCCGGCTGTTCGACTGGGCGGGCGGGCTCCTCTGGCTGGCGCTGGAGGCGGGGCGGCACGGGGCGGCGGTCCGCGAGGGCCTCGCCGGCCATGCGGCCTGCGTGCGCGCGCCCGAGGCGGTGCGCGCGGCGGAGCCTGTCTTCCATCCGCAGCCGCCGGCGCTGGCGGCGCTCTCGCGGCGGGTGAAGGAGAGCTTCGACCCGAAGCGCATCCTCAATCCGGGCCGCATGGGCGAGGGCCTCTGATGCAGACGAATTTCAGCCTGGCGCAGCTTTCCGATCCCGATGTCGCGGCCTCGGAGCAGATCCTCCGGCGCTGCGTGCATTGCGGCTTCTGCACTGCCACCTGCCCGACCTTCAAGCTCTTGGGCGACGAGCTCGACAGCCCGCGCGGGCGCATCTACCTCATCAAGGACATGCTGGAGAACGACCGGGCGGCCGACGCGCTGACGGTGCGCCATATCGACCGCTGCCTCTCCTGCCTCTCCTGCATGACCACCTGCCCCTCGGGCGTGAACTACATGCACCTGGTGGACCATGCGCGCGCCCATATCGAGCAAACCTTCACGCGCCCGCTGCCGGAACGCTGGCTGCGCCGGTGGCTGGCGTTCGTGCTGCCGCGCCCGGCGCTCTTCCGCGCGGCCCTGCTCGGCGCGATGGCGGCGAAGCCGCTTGCCCGCTTCCTGCCGGGCCGGCTCGGCGCGATGGCGGGCATGGCGCCCCGCCGCCTGCCGTCGCCCTCGCCGGTGGACCGCCCGCAGACCTTCCCGGCCGAGGGGGAGCGGCGGATGCGGGTGGCGCTGCTGACGGGCTGCGCCCAGACCGTGCTCGACCCCGCGATCAACGAGGCGACGGTGCGCCTGCTGACGCGCTTCGGCGCGGAGGTGGTCGTGGCCGAGGGGGCGGGCTGCTGCGGGGCGCTGGTCCACCATATGGGGCAGGCGGAGGCGGGGAAGCGGGCGGCGGCGGCCAATGTCCGCGCGTGGCTCGCTGCCCGGCCGGACCGCATCGTCGTCAATGCCTCGGGCTGCGGCACGCAGGTGAAGGACTATGGCTACATGCTGCGCAACGACCCGGCGCTGGCGGAGAACGCGGCCTGGATTTCCGCGCGGACGCGCGACCTCGCGGAGGTGCTGGACGAGCTCGGCTTCGGCGCGCGCGCCCGGGGAACGGCCCCGAAACTGCGCGTCGCCTACCACTCGGCCTGCTCCATGCAGCACGGGCAGCAGATCACGGACCTGCCCGTGCGCCTGCTGGAGGCTGCGGGCTTCGCGCCGCTTGCCGTGCCCGAGGGCCATATCTGCTGCGGGTCCGCCGGCACCTACAACCTGCTGCAGCCGGAGCTGGCGGGCCGCCTCGGCGCGCGCAAGGCGGCGCATATCGAGAGCACGCGCCCGGACGCCGTCGCTGCCGGCAATATCGGCTGCATGGTCCAGATCACCGGCGCGACGGCGCTGCCCGTCCTCCACACCGCCCAGCTTCTCGACTGGGCGACGGGCGGGCCGAAGCCGGAGGGCCTGCCGGAAGCGTCATGAAATGTCATGGCCTGTCATGCGATGTCATGATCTCCATGCGGACGGCGCATAGGCGGCAGTCCTGTCTGGCATAAGGTCCATCCTTTCCCGCATTCCCTCCGTCGCTTTCGCCCCGGCGGAAGCGGCCCCTCACCCAACCCTCTCCCGGGGGAGAGGGCTTTCCTGTGGAGACGCCATGTCGTTCCTTCATCGCATTTCGTTCCCTTTCGTTCCACTCCGTTCCGTTCTTCCCGCTGCCCGGCTGCCCGGCGCGGCGGGACCCTAATTCGCGCGCAATCGCGGGCGGGCGCGGGCGCGCGTCGGCGCCGGCGCGGTTCGCGCGCCTGATTGCCCGCGCCCGCGCCTGCGCGCGAGCAAGCCGGGCGCCGGGCGGAGCTCTCCTGTCCGCCCGGTCGGGGCCTTTTCGCGCCGGCGCGAAGCGGGGCGGCATCCGGACTGCCGCCTCCGTTCCACCGGTCCCAATCTGGCGACGGCCTGCCGGAATGTCAAGCCAGAATACAGAAAATTATCACTGTTGTTCTCATTTCTGCCGCAGCAACCGTTCCGCGCCCGCGCAAAGATAGGCAGCCGGCGGGTGGGGGGACCCGCCGGCTGCGCTGCCGGTCTCGGGGGAGGAAACCGCTACCGGCGGGGGATGCCGGGCGGCGGGCCGGCTGCTGACCGGCGGTGAGCGCGAAAACCGTCCGGGCCGCGCGGCGCCACCGCCATGCTTCGGCATCCCCGGTGCCGTCCCGTCCCGATTTCCGCCGCCACGCCGCCGGCCCTGCCGCCTGTCTGGCGCGGACCCGTTCAGGACCGCACAAGAGCAATGTCACAAAGGCATAGCATCGGGTCCAATACCGTTTTCTTGTCGGACATATAAGTTTTGCGGATGGGCTTGGACGAGCGCGGCCGGGGGTCTTTTGCTGTATAACGACGCTCCTGCTCCCGAAATCACCGAATCTTCAAATGGCGCATGCCGGGTTGATGCTGCGCAGCCTGACCGGTGGCGGCGCGGAAAGAAGCGTGCTCGTTCTCACCGAGGGGCTTGTGGCACGCGGACACAGGGTCGATCTCGTTTTCGTGACGCCGCCCGACGACTTCCACCCAAGGAGGATGCCGAAAGGAGTGCGGGCGGGGGAAGCTGCGCGGCGGGCGGGGAGAAAACAGCTTCGAAATACCGGACTCGACAATATGGCTGGGGGGAAGCTTTTCACTCCTGCGGTTTTTCCGGGTCATTCTTGGCGTATTCCGATACCGGGAACGGATATTCCTGGCGCGCATCAGGACAATCCTGAGAACCCTTCCCGTGATTGAATATGTCGGGAGGGAGCGGCCGGACGAGCGACGCCTGCGAAACGCTGCTTCGCGACGCCGGCTTTTCCGTGCGCACTCACGAGCGCGGTCATATCTTGACTTACGGTTGGCGCGGCCCGGATAACCTGCTCGGCTGACCGCAGGCGTTTTACTTTGCCATCGCCATCCGCCCCCGCAACACCCGCTCCACAACCCCCTCATAGCCCGCCACGCCGCGCCCGCCGGCGTCGCCCCGGGATTGCGCCGGTCCCACACCCGCCTGCCGCAGAGGACGAGGAGCCGCGCCGCCTCCGGAACCTCCGCCGGATAGGCGACATGCGGCTGGAAGAGCACGATATCGACCCTGTGGCCCCCGGCCGCCAGCCCGCCCGAAAGCCTGAGCGCCGTGCGCTCCGCCCCGCCGCCCGCAAGCGAGGGAATGACCATGGCGACATGCGGCATCGGCGCTCCGGGCGGCGGCGCCCGGTTCAGGGCCAGAGGGCGTCGAGGGGGAAGGAGACGGCCTCGAAGGGCGGGAAGGACACCGGCTCCGCCTCGCTGGCCGAACCCGCCGCCGACCAGTCTCTGTCAACGAGCCGAAACGCCTCCAGCGTCCGTGCGGGCGGATCGACCAGCCAGAGATGGCCGATCCCCTCCCGCGCATAAATCGGGCGCTTCTCCTCCAGGTCGAACTTCCGCGTCGAGGGCGACAGGATTTCGCACACCCAGTCGGGCGCGAGGGTGAACCAGGCGTCGTCGGGAACCGTGGGCATCCGCTCGCGGCGCCAGCCCGCGAGATCGGGCACCAGGATGTCCTCGCCGACGTGAAGCTCCGGCTCGTCGAGGATCCACCAGCCGCCCGGCCCGCCCCGGCCCCTCTGGAAGGGGCCGCCGATTTCCACGCCGAGCGACGACCCGGCCAGCGTATGGCGCCCTGCCGGCCGCGGCTGCAGGTGCAGCGCGCCTTCGACGATTTCCGCCACCATATGCGCCGGCGCGTCGAGCACGTCCCGGTAGGTCGCCCGCTTTGCCGGCCGCTTCCGGCGCAAGGCCGCGCCCGCGCTCATCCCATCCGCTCCGTCCGTTCGCGCCGGGCGATGCTATCCCCGCGCGGCGCCCCTGTCACGGCCGGCCGCCGCGCGCTCAGCCCATATGCTGCGTGAAGAAGGCGAGGCTGCGGGTGCGGGCGAGCTTCGCGGAGTCCTCGTGGAAGTCGCCGCGATGGTCGCAGTTGAAGCCGTGGCCGGCGGGGTAGATATGGACCTCGGCCCCGGGCTGGGCGGCGCGGATCGCCTCCACATCGTCCATCGGGATGCCGTGGTCCTGCTCGCCGAAATGCATCAGCACGGGGTTCTTCGCCGCCTCGTCCTTGAAGCGGACGATCTGCCCGCCATAGTAGCAGACGCTGGCATCCACCCCGATACGGGTCGAAACCAGGAAGGACGAGGACCCGCCCCAGCAATAGCCGACAGAGCCGATCTTTCCCGCGCCCGCGCCCCGGAGCCCCTCGACCGCCGTGGCCATGTCCTGGACCGCTGTGTCGAAGGGCGAGGCGACCATGAGGTCGCGGGCCTTCGCGATGTCCTCCGGCGTGTAGCCGCATTCGAAGCGCCGCTCCGCCCGGTCGTAGAGCGAGGGCGCCCAGGCGAGATAGCCGTCGGCCGCATAGCCGTCCGCCACCTCGCGGATATGCTGGTTGACGCCGAAAATCTCCTGGATGACCAGCATGCCGCCCTTCGGCGCGCCCGCCGGCGCGGCCGTGTAGCAGTCCATTGTAAAGCCGCCGCCCGCCGCAATCTCGATCCACTCGCCCATCGTCTTCCCTCTCCTGCCAAAAGGCTTTTCCATTGGCAGGCTGTTTAGCGCCTCCCCCGCCGGCCCGCAATGCAGAGGCGCCGCTCAGGCCGCAACGGAATCCACGCGCCCAGGACCGCAGTTCGCAACGAGCGCACAACCGTCACCCCGGCCGGAGCGCAGCGGAGAGCCGGGGGCCATCTCCCGGCGTTCGCACCGGGCTGAACCGGTCAGGGTTGGGCCCCGGATCGCAGTCCGGGGCGACGAATGGGGCCAAGGCCGGCTGCTTCCCGGCAAAATCGGACCGCGCTCAGGCGAGGCGGGCCATGACCTCGCGGAAACGGGCGAGCGGGGCGGGGTTGCGCAGCATGGTGAGCGGCACGCTGAAATGTCCGCGGCGCCAGATAAAGCGGTTCTCCGCCGGCACGCCCCAGCGGTCGATCAGCGCCCGCGCGCCGGCATAGGGCGTGACGCCGTCATAGGCACCGAGCACGGTCACGATGTTCTCCGGCGCCACCGCCGTCCCGTCCACCGGGTCGAGCAGCGGCGTGAAGCGCTGCGCCGTCTCCGGCGTCCATCCCCCGGCCATCGTGGCTTCGGCGATGCCCCAGGCGCGCGCGAGCCTGCCCTGCATGGCCTCCCCGATACGCCCGCAATGGGTGACCAGGAACATCGCGTCGGGCCGGAGCCGCTCCGGCCAGCGGCGCGCGCGGTCGGCGACGATCTGCGCCGTCATCGCGCCCAGGCTGCTGCCGCCGATGGCGACCGGCCCCCGGCCCGCCTGCCGGCACCAGTCGATCAGCACCGCCCATTCCCGCGCGGCGGCGGTGAAATGGTCGAACGCCCCGCAGGGCGCCGTCGCGACGAACTGCTCGCCGCCATAGCGGCCGGGCGGCAGGCGGCGGCCGTGCCAGGGCGCTTCCGGGCGCACGACCCTGAGGCCCATCGCGACCAGGGCCTCGACCTCGTCCGCCACGCCCCGCCAGTGGTCGAACTCGACGCCGATGCCGTGGCCGAAAATCAGGGTCGGCGGGTCGGCGGCCCCGGCGGGCTCGTACACCCGGGCGATGGCGTCGTCCGCCATGCGGGCCGAGGGGGAGGGGAAGCGCAGCCAGTAGTCCCGCCGGCCGGGCGCGGCCGGGAAGGCATGCGAGACCCGGACGGGCGGCATAGGGTCCGGGACGGCGAAGGCGCAGGCCGGGTCGCCCAGCACCCCGCCATAGAGCGCCTCCACCTCGGCAGGGGCCGGAATGCGCCAGCGGATGGGCGCGGCCCGGCCCTGTGCGGCGAAGGGCGCGAAGAGGCGGCGCAGCGCATTGTAGGCGTGGCGGTCGGCCAGCCGTCTCCTCTCCGCCGCCATCAGCGCCTCCGGGGGCGCGGCGGCAGGGCCGAAAAAGGCGTCCTCCCAGGCGCGCCCGCTCGCCCGCGCCCGCGCCCGCGCCCGCTCGAAGCGCGCGAGCCGGCCGGCCAATGCCCGCTCCAGGCGCGGGGCGAGCGGGGCGGGAAGCAGGGCGCGGTAACGCTCGACCGAGCCTTCCGCCGCCCGCGCCGCCGCCCAGAGCCGCGAAAGCGGGAAGAACCAGCCGGACAGGAACGCCAGCGCCGCATGGTCGAACCAGGGCCGCGCGACCAGCCCGCCCAGCGGCGAGCGGAGGCAGGCGATCATCAGCTCCGGCACCGGAAGGCCGCGATGTGCGGGGCTATTCAGGGCGGGCCTGTTTCTGCTCGAGATGCGTGCGCAGCTGCTGGATCGAGGCGGCGTAGTAGGCGAGCAGCGGGCGCTGGCGCTCCTCCGGCGCGAAGCCGCCCTCCCGTTCCGCTATCAGCCGCCGCTTGCGCAAGGCCAGCACCGCCCTTTCGATGTCGGCGGCCTCGCCGCCTTCCCTGAGCGCGATATGGGCACCGAGGGCGCGGGCTTCATCGAGCCATTCGAGGGCGCGGCGTTTTATCGCTTCGGCGCCCAGCGGCCCGTCGGCCTCGATCAGCACCGTCGAGACCAGCGGCACGGCCAGCACCGGGACGACATCGACGATACGGCGCGTGAGCTCCCCGCCCAGCTCCTCGACGGCGGCGAACAGCGATTTCCGGTCGAGCTCGGAGAAGTTCAGCCCCCGTTCGCCCGCCCACTCCCTCAGCGAGACCGGCTCGCCGAAATTGGCGCAGGCGACCCCGAAACCGGCAAACCGGCCCTGGAGCTTCCGCCAGGCCATGCGGGCGAGGAACCGGGCCGTCGAGCCGAACACGAACCGGCCGCCGCGGCCCTTGAAATCGGCTTCGGGATCGGCGACGAGCGTGCGCTCCTCCATCACACGGTCGAAATTGGTCGCGACGGGAATGAACTCGATGTCATAGGCGCCCGCCGGGTCGAAATTCTTGGTGATGTAGCCCAGCATGCCGAGCCTCGGCTGGCGGATCATGCCATCGCGGGAGAGCCTCCCCTCGGCGAAGATCGCGTGGGGAACGCAGGCCTCGGTCGCCATCTGCACATAGCGCTCCAGCACCTTGCGGTAGAGCGGATCGCCCGAGTCGCGGCGCAGGATATAGACGCCGGCAAGCCTGAGCAGGCTGCGGATCGGCCAGACGCGCGCCCATTCGCCGGCGCCGTAGGACAACGCGACGGAGCGCGCCGCGAGATAGGTCACCAGCAGGTAATCGACATTGCTGCGGTGGTTGATGAAGAAGACGACGGCGGTGTCCGGCGGCGCCCGCGCTGCGGCGCGCTCATGCGCGAAACCCAGCCGGACCCGGTAGAAGCCGCGCAGCAGCCGGCGGGCGCAGTGGAAGCCCGGCTTGAAATAGAAATAGGCGTTGAAGGCCGGCACCATCTCCCGGGCGATCGAGGAGACCTCCGCCATCAGGCTCTCGCGCTCCTCGCCGCGCTCGGCGGCGACGGCGCCCACGGTCTTCATGACCTCGGGATCGAAGACGAGGCGGTCGATCAGCACCCGGCGGGTGGTCAGCTGGAAGGTCGGCAGCTCCAGCCCGAACCGCGCGTTCACCTCGGCGATGGCGCGGTTGACCCGGCGGCGCAGATACCAGCGCAGGCCGGGCATGAAGACGTCGTCCACAACCGCCAGCACCGCGAGCGCCACGATGACGGCGAACAGCCAGACCGGCAGCGAGATCGTCGATGTCATCGGTGACCGGGCCGGCCTGTCGAACGCATTCGCCGGAGCCCCCTCGCATGGCGCCGCCGAACCGGGCCCGGAGACGACCGGACGAAGGGCGGCGGGTGGAAAACCGCGATGCAAGCGGGACCTTGTCCCCTGCGGCCGCGCGCTGTCAAGCGAGGCGCCGGGCGCGCGCTGCGCTACAGGGTGAAATCCGTGAACGCCACCGTTTCGGCCTCGGTGTCGAGCACGGCGAAGCTGAGACGCCGGCCGTTGGCGTGGTCGCGGGCGTCCCCGGCCGAGCCCGGATTGACGACCAGCACCTTGCCGACGCGCGCGGCCACCTGCATGTGGGTGTGGCCGTAGAGCACGAAGCGCGCATCCGCCTCGCCGAAACGGCGAAACTCCCGGCTGTGCGGATAGACATAGGCGCCGTAAGGCTCCCAGGCGGTCGAATGGACCATCAGCAGTGCCTTGCCGCCATAGTCGAGCCGCCTCGTGCGCGGCTGGCTGCCGAGCCACGCCATGAGATCGGGGTCGATCCATTCCGCCTGCCGGGCGCGCTCGCCGCCGGCGCCGAAGAACACTTCCTCGTGATTGCCGAGAATCGTCTTCGCGCCCCGGTCGCGCAGGAACGCGGCGACCTCGTTGGAGAAGCGGTATTCGTAGATGGAATCGCCGAGGCAGAGCAGGTCGTCCACCGGGCCCATGAGGGCGACGGCCCTTTCGAGGCCGGCGATATTGCAGTGCAGGTCCGAGACGATGCCGACTTTCATGGGCCGGGCCTCACGGCGTTTCCGGCCCCAGGCCGTAGGTTGCGGGGTCGAGCCGCCCGAAGATTTCCCGGCTCAGGATTCCGGCGACCGGACCGACCGACGGCCCGGCCTCTGCGAACAGGCTGCTGTATTTGTCGTGCAGCCGGCGGAAGACGGCCGCGAGCGCGCCCGCCCCTTCGGCTTCGGAGCGCAGCTCCACCGTTTCCGGCCCGGCGTCGAACCCGGCCGCCTTGCGCACCAGGGCCGGATGGGCGCGGCTGAAGGCGGTGCCGGCTTCCTCCATCGCCTCGCGCGCCTTTTCGTCGGCCGCCCGGTAGGCAAGCGTGGCGGCGGCGAGGCCCGGCGGCGCGGCTTCCAGCAACACGGCCCGTTCCTCTGGCGTCAGCGTCCGCCAGAAGCCCAGATTCGCGGTAAACGGACTTGCGACGCGGTGGACGCCCAGATGCATGGCCGTGACCGCCCGCACCTGGCGCGCAAGGGCGGGCTCGGCAAGCAGCGCGACCGGGCCGAGCACCGCGTCGATATCTCCCCTTTTCATGGCTGTCGCCAGGCTTCCGTCAACCTCTTCCGGCTTGCCGTCGAGGCGCTTCAGCAGGTCGGTCCAGGGCGGTCCGGGGCTGGCGATTCGCGCGCCCTTCAGCGTGTCCGCGCGCGCCAGCGGCAGGGGGGAAAGCAGATGGAAGGGGCCGGCCGCGTGGCTGCCGAGAAAAACGATCCCGCGCTCCGCCAGGGACTTCAGACATGCCGGGCAATGCAGCATGACGAACTCGGTCATCGCGGCGGCGCCGGCCATGGGGTCGGGTCCGGCCAGCGCCAGGCGGCCGAGGGTCACCCTGTGCGGCAGGCCGGCGGGATGGGCCGTGAGCGTCGCGTAGCCCATCTGCGCGTCGCCATGCGCAAGGCCGTCCACGACACGCTTCCGGCCGAGGAGGGAGCCGTCCACGAACAGCTGGAATGCGAAGCGCCGGCCCTGCTCCGCCGCCTCGGCGAAGCGGCGCCAGCCCGAGGCTGCAACCGGATGGGCCGCCGGCAGCGGCAGGTTGACCGAAACGACGCGCTGGCCTGCCGCCGGACCCGGAATCGACGCCGCGGCCAGCAGCAGGCAGCCGGCAAGAACGGGTCCGGCCCGTTTCACGGGCGCTCTGCCGCGGTCCCTTCCCCGGCCGGCACAATCCGGGCGGCGCAGAACTTGAACTCCGGGATCTTGCCCCAGGGGTCCAATTGCGGGTTGGTGAGCTCGTTCGCTGCCGCCTCGACATAGGCGAACGGCGCAAAGACAAGACCCGCCGGCACCGCGCCGTCCATGCGCGCGGTGAGCTCGATGGCGCCCCGCCTGGTCTCGACGCGCACCCGGTCGCCCGGCGCAAGGCCGAGGGCGCGCAGGTCCGCCGGCGCGAGGCTTGCGGTCGCCTCGGGCTCAATGGCGTCCAGCATGCTCGCGCGCCGCGTCATGGCGCCGGTATGCCAGTGCTCCAGCTGCCTGCCCGTCGTCAGCACCATCGGGAACTCCGCATCGGGCTCCTCGGCGGGAGGCAGGATGTCGGCGGGCACGAAGCGCGCGCGGCCGTCGCCGGTCGGGAAGCGGTCGGCGAACACGACCGGATGGCCCGGATGGTCCGGCCCGTCGGAGGGATAGGTGACGGCGCTCTCCGCTTCCAGGCGCTCCCAGCCGATATGGTCCAGCGAGGGCATCAGTCCGGCCATTTCGGCATAGACGTCGCGCGGATGGGCGTAGTTCCAGTCGAGGCCCATGCGCCGGGCGATGTCCTGGATGATCCGCCAGTCCTCGCGCGCCTCGCCCGGCGGCTCGAACGCCTTGCGCCCGCGCTGCACCTGGCGGTTGGTGTTGGTGACCGTGCCGTCCTTCTCAGGCCATGCCGAGGCCGGCAGCACGACATCGGCGAACATCGCCGTCTCGGTCAGGAACAGGTCCTGCACCACCAGATGATCCAGTTTTGCGAGCGCCTCGCGAGCATGGGTCGCATCCGGGTCCGACATCGCGGGGTTCTCGCCCATGATGTACATGGCCCGCACATCGCCCTTGTGGATCGCATCGACGATCTCGACCACGGTGAGGCCCGGCTCCGGGTCGAGCTCTGTCCCCCAGGCGGCCTCGAAACGGGCCTGGGCATCGGGCTCGGCGACGCGCCGGTAGTCCGGATACATCATCGGAATGAGGCCCGCATCGGACGCGCCCTGCACATTGTTCTGGCCACGCAGCGGGTGGAGGCCGGTCCCCGGCCGCCCGACATGGCCACACATCAGCGCGAGCGCGATCAGGCAGCGGGCATTGTCGGTGCCGTGAACATGCTGCGAGATGCCCATGCCCCAGAAGATCATCGCCCGTCCGGCCCGCGCATAGACGCGCGCCACCTCCTTCAGCATTTCGGCGTCGATGCCGCAAAGCGGGGCCATCCGTTCCGGCGGGAAGGCGGCGAGATGGTCCTTCAGCGCCTCGAAATCGGCGGTGTGCGCGGCGACATACTGCCGGTCGTAAAGCTCCTCGGCGACGATGGTGTGCATGATCGCGTTCAGCATCGCCACATCGCGGCCGGGCCGGAATTGCAGCATATGGGTTGCATGGCGTTTCAGCGCCTGGCCGCGCGGGTCCATGACGATCAGCGCCGCGCCGCGTTTCGCCGCCTGCTTGAAATAGGTGGCGGCGACGGGGTGGTTCTCGGTCGGGTTGGCGCCGATCACGATCAGCGCATCGGCGTTGCGGGCCTCGTTGAAGGTGGCCGTGACGGCCCCGGAGCCGATGCCTTCCAGCAGCGCCGCCACCGAGGAGGCGTGGCAGAGGCGCGTGCAGTGGTCCACATTGTTGGAGCCGAAGCCCGTGCGGACCAGCTTCTGGAAGAGATAGGCCTCCTCGTTCGAGCCCTTGGCGGAGCCGAAGCCGGCGAGCGCGCGGCGTCCATGCGCCTCTTTCGCGGCCGCAAGGCCCGCGGCGGCCCTGCCCAGCGCCTCCTCCCAGCTCGCCTCGCGGAAATGGGTCAGCGGCCGGCCGGGATCCACATTCATGCCCTTGGCCGCGCCGTCGCGGCGGATCAGCGGGCGCGTCAGCCGCTCGGGGTGGGAAATGTAATCGAATCCGAACCGGCCCTTGACGCAGAGCCTCTGCTCATTGGCCGGTCCGTCGCGGCCCTCGACCGAAACCAGCCGGTCGCCGCTTATCGAGTAGGTGATCTGGCAGCCGACGCCGCAATAGGGGCAGACGCTGTCCACCCGGCGGTCCGGCGGCGGCGCGCCGAGCGCCGTTTTCGGCATGAGCGCGCCCGTCGGGCAGGCCTGCACGCACTCGCCGCAGGCCACGCAGGTCGAGCCGCCCATCGGGTCGTCGAAATCGAAGACAATCCGCGTTTCCGCACCGCGCCCGGCCATGCCGATGACGTCGTTGACCTGCACTTCCCGGCAGGCGCGCACGCAGAGATTGCAATGGATGCAGGCGTCGAGATTGACCGCCATGGCCGGATGGCTCGCATCCTCCAGCGGCGCCTCGCGCACAGGCAGCCGCCCGGCTTCGAGCCCGGCATCGGCAATCCAGTGGCCGAAGCGCGAAGCGGGGTCGTGGGCCTCCGCCGGCTGGTCCGCCAGCAGCAACTCCAGCACCATGCGCCGGGCGCGCTCCGGCCGGTCGCCCGCGCTGTTCACGATCATCCCGGCCTCGGGATAGCGCAGGCAGGACGGGGCCAGCGCCCGCTCACCCTCGATCTCGACCATGCAGGCGCGGCAATTGCCGTCGGCGCGGTAGCTGGGCTCCGGCGCGTAGCAGAGATGCGGCAGCACCGTGCCGAGGCGCGCGGCCGCCTGCCAGATGGTTTCGCCCGGCAGCGCAAGCACCTCGCGGCCGTCCAGTGTGAAGGGGGTTTGCTCGGTGGTCGTGTCGGGCTTTTCGGTCATGGGCGGTGCTTGCACTCCCTCTCCCGCCTCCCATATACCAATGCGGCCGGACGCCGCAATGCTTGGGTTCGGCAGATGCGCGTCTCGCTTGGTATTGAGGGGAAGCAGCGCCATGTCGCGAATGCCGGTTTTCAACAGCCCGCTGCTGCTCGGGTTCGACCGTCTGGAGCAGATGCTCGATTCGGTATCGAAGGCCTCTGCGGACGGCTACCCGCCCTACAATATCGAGCAGACGGGCGCCGACAGGCTGCGCATTTCACTGGCGGTAGCGGGCTTTGCGCGCGAGGACCTCACGATCTCGGTCGAGGACCGGCAGCTGATCGTGCGCGGCCGCCAGGGTGAGGAGGCCGAGGGGCGCGTCTTCCTCCATCGCGGCATCGCGGCGCGCCAGTTCCAGCGCCGTTTCGTGCTGGCCGAAGGTATCGAGGTGCAGAAAGCGCATACAGAAAACGGCCTTCTGCATATCGACCTCATGCGCCCGGAGCCGGAGGTCCGCAGCCGCAGCATCGAGATCGACGCCGGCCCGTAGCCCGGCCTGTCAGCGCTGCGTCGTCTCCCAGTCGGGCGCGGTGTAGAAGGGGGCGTCGGAGGGCGGCAGGGGCGGCCGGCCGCGGATGATGTCCGCCGCCTTCTCCGCAATCATGATGGTCGGCGCGTTGAGATTGCCGGTGGTGATCGCCGGCATGATCGAACTGTCCACAACGCGCAGGCCGTCCATGCCGCGAACCCGCAGTTCCGGATCGACGACCGCCAGGTCGTCCGCGCCCATCCGGCAGGTGCCGCAGGGATGGTAGGCGCTCTGGACGGTCTCGCGCACGAAGGCGTCGATCTCCCCGTCGCTCTGCGCCGCCTCGCCCGGCGCAAGCTCCCGGCCCCGATACGGGTCGAAGGCGGGCAGGGCGAAGAGTTCGCGCGTGAGGCGGACGCAGGCTCGCATGTCCGTCCAGTCATCCGCGTGGCTCATATAGTTGAACTGCACACGCGGCGGCTTCAGCGGGTCGGCGGACGCCAGCCGGACCTCGCCCCGGGACTTCGAGCGCATCGGGCCGACATGGGCCTGGTAGCCGTGGCAGCGGACCCGGTCGCTCATGTCGTATGAGGCCGCAAGCGGCAGGAAGTGGTACTGGATGTCCGGCCAGCGCACGCCCGGACGCGAGCGGATGAAGCCGCCGGCCTCGAAATGGTTGGTGGCGCCGAGGCCGGATCTGAACAGCATCCAGCGGGCGCCGATCAGCGCCTTCTGCAGAAGGCCCGTCGCGGCATAGAGCGTGATCGGGCGAATGCATTCCTGCTGGACGTAAAGCTCCAGATGGTCCTGGAGGTTGCGGCCGACGCCGGGCAAGTCGCAGGCGACGGCAATTCCGTGCTCTGCAAGATGCGCAGCCGGGCCGACGCCCGACAGCATCAGGAGCTGCGGCGCATTGATGGGCCCGCCGCTCAGAACGACCTCGCGCCGCGCCCGAGCGGTCCGGACCGCGCCGCCCCTCCGGTATTCGACGCCTGTGGCGCGGCGCCCGTCCAGCAGGATGCGCGTTGCGAGCGCGCCGGTCTCCACGGCGAGGCCGGGCCTGCCGGCGGCGGGCCGGAGATAGGCGTTGGCGGCGCTCCAGCGCCGGCCGCGGTGGACGGTCATGTCCATCGGCCCGAAACCTTCCTGCCGGTAGCCGTTCATGTCGGCCGTCAGCGCGTAGCCGGCCTGCCCGCCCGCCTCGATGAAGGCGGCGTAGAGCGGGTTGGCCATGCGCCCGCGCGAGGTGTTGAGCGGCCCCGAATCGCCGCGCCAGTCGTCGCCGCCGCCGCTGGAGCTCTCCGCCTTGCGGAAATAGGGCAGCACCTCGGCATAAGACCAGCCGGGCGCGCCACCTTCTGCCCAGCCGTCATAATCGAGCGCATTGCCGCGCACATAGGCCATGCCGTTGACGGAGGACGAGCCGCCGAGCACCCGGCCGCGCGGGCAGTGAAGGCGCCGGCCGTCCAGATGCGGCTCGGGCTCCGTCCAGTAGTGCCAGCCATAGCGCCTGTGGCCCATGGCGATGGCGAGCGCGGACGGCATCTGCAGGAAGATGCTGCGGTCGCTGCCACCGGCCTCCAGCAGCAGGACCGTCGCCCCGCCATCCTCGGTCAGCCGGTTGGCGAGCACGCAGCCCGCGGACCCCGCGCCGACCACGACATAGTCGAACATCCGGCCTTCGGTCATCGCTCCGTCCCGCCGCTTCTTTCCTTGCGGCCCGGCCATGGTAGCCGTACCATGACATGCTTTGCAGACAGAGGGATGCAGGCGAAAACCGGAACAGGAGGACAGGGCAATGACAGGGCGCGTGCGACTGGCGGCAATCGGAATCGTTGCCACCTTGATGATGTCTTCCGCCGGCTGGGCGGCCGATCCGGACTCCTGCAAGGCGGTCCGCTTCTCCGATGTCGGGTGGACCGACATCACCTCCACCACCGCCGCCACCTCGGTCGTGCTGACGGGCCTCGGCTACGAACCGAGCGCGACCGTGCTCTCCGTGCCTGTCACCTATACCAGCCTCAAGAATGGCGATATCGACGTCTTCCTCGGCAACTGGATGCCGACCATGGAGGCCGACATCGCGCCCTATCGCGAGGACGGCTCGGTCGAGACCCTGGGCATGAACCTGACCGGCGCGAAATACACGCTCGCCGTCAACAAGGCGGCGGCCGACGGCGGCATCGGGAGCTTCGGCGACATCGCCGGGCACCGCGACATGCTGGACGGCAAGATCTACGGCATCGAGCCCGGAAACGACGGCAACCGGCTGATCCAGAGCATGATCGACAAGGACGCCTTCGGCCTGAAGGGCTTCGAGGTGGTGGAGTCCAGCGAGCAGGGCATGCTGGCCCAAGTCGCCCGCGCCAATCGGAAGGGCGAGTGGATCGTCTTCCTCGGCTGGGAGCCGCACCCGATGAACGCCAATTTCGAGCTCACATATCTCGATGGCGGCGACGACTGGTTCGGCCCCAATTTCGGCGGCGCGGAGGTGTTCACCAATGTCCGGCGCGGCTACGCCCAGGAATGCCCCAATGTGGGCAAGCTGCTCGCCAACCTGATGTTCACGCTGGCGATGGAAAACGAGATCATGACCGCCATCCTCGACGAGCAGGAGGAGCCGGAAAAGGCGGCGACCGCGTGGCTCAAGGCCAATCCGGACATGCTGGCAGGCTGGCTCGACGGCGTGACGACCATCGACGGCGGCGACGGCATAGCCGCAGTCAAGGCGCATCTGGGCCTCTAGCCGCGCCTCCGGCCAATGCGGCCGGGAACGCCTCGGGGTAGCTCTTGGACTGGCTGACGGACCATAAGATCCCGCTCGGCAAGTGGATCAAGTCCTTCGTGGACCTGCTGCTCGACCATGCGGCCTGGTTCTTCGACTTCCTCTCCGAGCTTCTCGAATTCCCGATCGAGGGCCTGACGGCGCTGTCGCTGGCGCTGCCGCCGCTGCTGCTGGTGGCGGCCATCGCGGCGCTCGCCTTCTGGCTGCACCGGTCGTGGAAGCTGGTCGCCGCGGTCGTGCTGACCTTGCTGCTGGTCGTCAATCTCGGCTACTGGGAGACGACGGTCCAGACGCTGGTACTGATCCTCTTCTCGACCGCGGTCTGCATCCTCGTGGGGGTGCCGGTCGGCATCGCGGCGGCACACCGGCCCTGGCTCTACAACGCCATCCGGCCGGTGCTGGACCTCATGCAGACGATCCCGACCTTCGTCTATCTGATCCCCACCATGATCATGTTCGGCCTCGGCGTGGTGCCGGGCCTCATCTCGACGGTGGTGTTCGCCATCCCGGCCCCGATCCGGCTCACCCATCTCGGCATCTCCAGCGTGCCCCGGCCGCTGGTCGAGGCAGGAGAAGCCTTCGGCGCGACCCGCCGCCAGCTGCTCTGGAAGGTGGAGCTGCCGCATGCCATGCCGACCATCATGGCAGGCGTGACCCAGTGCATCATGCTGAGCCTCTCCATGGTCGTGATCGCGGCGATGGTGGGCGCGCCGGGGCTCGGCGTGCCGGTGCTGCGCGCGCTTAACACCGTCAACATCGCCAAGGGATTCGAGGCCGGGCTCGCCATCGTCATCGTCGCCATCCTGCTCGACCGCATCTGCA
>JAPOZD010000073.1 GCA_026706245.1 Alphaproteobacteria bacterium | reverse complement strand
CGCCGAGTGCCGCGCCGGCATGGCCGCCTTATTCGCGGCGGGCGGCGGCATGATCGATTCCTCGCCCATGTACGGCTCCTCGCAGGCGGTGATCGGCGATGCGTTCGCGAAGCTCGGCCGCCCGGCGGGCCTCTTCTCGGCCGACAAGGTCTGGACCCGCGCGGCCGACGCGCGCGCGCAGATCGCGGAAACCGCCCGGCGCTGGGGCGTCGCGCGCTTCGACCTCCTCCAGGTCCACAACCTGATCGACTGGGAGCGGAACCTCGACATTCTGGAGGCGATGAAGGAGGCCGGCGCCATCCGCCATACCGGCGTCACCACCTCGCACGGCCGCCGGCATGGCGAGCTGGAGAAGGTCATGCTTGAGCGTCCGACCGATTTCGTCCAACTCACCTACAACATCGTGGACCGGGAAGCGGAGCGCCGCCTGCTGCCGCTCGCGCGGGAGCGCCGCATCGCCGTCATCTGCAACCGTCCCTTCCGGCGGGGCCGGCTGCCGGACCGGCTCGCCGGCCGGCCCATGCCGGATTGGGCGGCCGAGATCGGGGTCTCCACCTGGCCGCAATTCCTGCTGAAATTCATCCTTTCCCATCCCGCTGTCACCACGGCCATTCCGGCGACCCGGCGGGTGGACCATCTTCGCGAGAACAAGTCCGCCGCCTTCGGCCCCATGCCGGATGCGGCGCTCCGCCGGCGCATGGCGGCGCATGTGCGCGACCTTTAGCCTGCCGGGGGCCGGTTAGCGCGCCGCCATGGACGGGTTCCGGGCGCTGGCGGATATGCTGCCGTTCGAGCCGCGCGTCTATTGGCGGCTGTTCCAGCTGGAGAACGAGGCGCTCTGGCCCGTCAAGCCGCTGCTGCTGGCGGCGGGCGGGGCGCTGCTTTACGGCCTCCTCACGGATCGGCGGCCGTCCGGGCGCTGGCTCGGTCCCTTGCTCGGCGCGGCCTGGTTCTGGACCGGCTGGCAGTTCGTCGCACTCGGCTACGGGGCGATAAACTGGGCCGCGCCGCGCTTCGCCTGGGGCTTCTACGCGGAGGCCGCGCTGCTGGCGGCGCTCGGCCTCTCAAGCCGGCTCACCTTCTCCCGGCGGGGACCTGGCGCCGCAACGGGCGTCGGCCTCCTGACGGCGGCGCTGTTCGCCTGGCCGCTCCTGGCGCTGCTGGACGGGCGGTCCTGGCGGGAGGCCGAGACCGTTGCGATAGCGCCCGACCCGACCGCCATCGCCACGCTCGGCCTCGTCGCGCTCGCGCCGCGCAACCGCTGGACGGCACTCCTCTGCCTCCCGCCTGCGCTCTGGCTCGCCCTCTCTGCGTTTACCCTGTTCGCCTTGGACTCCTGGCAGGGCTGGGCGGTGCTCGCCGCGCTCGCCGCCGGCCTCGCCGCGCAAGGCTCGCGGCCGCGATGACCCGGGCTAGGAGGGCGCGGTGCGGTAAATATGCCAGTGCAGGATGGCGGCGGCGCTGCGGTGGGGCGACCAGGCTTCGGTGAGGCGGGCCGCCTCGGCGGGCGTCGGGCGGGCGTCCAGGCCGAGGGTTCTTTGCAGCGCGATGCAGAGCGCGAGGTCGGCCGCCGGCCAGATGTCCGGGCGGCCGGCCGCGAACAGGAGCCAGACTTCCGCCGTCCAGCGCCCGACGCCCTTCAGCGCCGAGAGGGCGGCGACGGCCTCCTCATCGGGCAGGCGCGCGATACGCCGGAGCGAGACCCGCCTCGAGACAAGCTCCCCCGCGATGCCGAGCGCATAACCCGCCTTGGGCCGCGAAAGCCCGGCCGCGCGAAGTCCCTCCGGCCCGAGCGCCAGCACGGCGCGCGCCGTCACCCTGCCGCCCGCAGCCTCCTCCAGCCGGCCCCAGATCGCCCGCGCCGAGGCGGCGGACACCTGCTGCGCCGCAATCGCCCGTAAAAGCGCCGCAAAGCCCGCCCCCCTGAGCGCCATGGGCGGCGTCCCGACCTCGGCCAACGCCGTGCGGATACGCGCATCCCGCTCCGCCAGCGCCGCCAGTCCGGCCCGCCACCGTCCGACTGCGCCGGCTCGGGGCGGAGGAAGAGTTTTCCGGTGGCAATCGATATGAGTTCCAGTCAACGACCGTCGATGTAACCCGCAAACGCAGGAAGAAACGAGGGAAAGGAGGCCCGGAAAAGGCTGCTGCTACTGGCTGGCCCAGACGATGCGCGCGATCCAGTCGAGGTCGCTCCGTGCGAGGACATAGTCCTCATGGGCGGAATTGAAGGAATGCAGCTCGATACGCCGCGCGCCCAGCCGGCCGAGCCATTTGGCCAACACCTCGCCCTCGCGGGTGCGCGCCACCACGCGGTCCCCGCGCCGGAGGCTGGCCGCCGGCGAGACCACCACGATATCCCCGTCGCGATAGACCGGCTCCATGCTGTCGCCCGCGATCTCCAGCGCATAGGCGTTGGGGTCGCCAAGGTCCGGGAAGGCGACCTCGTCCCATCCCGCGCCTACCGGGTAGCCGGCATCGTCGAAATAGCCGTGGACGCCCGCCTGGGCGTGGCCGATCACCGGAATGGTGCTGGCCGGCGCACCCTCGCGGCGCAATTGCTCGGCAAACAGCCCCGAAACGCCGCAGCCGGTCGCCGCCATCGCCAGACCCGAGACCATGGTGTCTCCCAAAAGCCGGGCGTCGGTCGAAAGCAGATCGCCGGGCCCGAATGCCGCCTGGTAGCCGGCATCAACGACTGCGAATACCGCCATTCCGACCCCGGTGGCGCCGACGATCAGGGTGATTGCGGCGGAGCCGTAGACGTAAAAGCGCCGCGCCGCCGCGCCGGGGCCGGCCGACGCCGGGG
>JAPOZD010000078.1 GCA_026706245.1 Alphaproteobacteria bacterium | reverse complement strand
GGCGGCGGGGCGCCCGCCGGGGAGCGCGCGGGCCTGCACCACATGGCCTGCGAGGTCGCGACCATCGACGAGGTGGTGAAGGCGCGCGCCTGGCTGGAGGAAAACGGCGTCGCGATCCTGTTCGAGGGCCGGCGCCGCGCCGGCGCGCAGGTCGCCGTCGAGTTCCGCGACCCGGACGGCCACTGGCTGGAAATCTACTGGGGGCTGGACCAGGTGCCCGAAAGCCGGGGCGGCCGCGCGCCCGGCGGAAAACCCCCGATCCGCCCGCCGGAGGAATGGCGCGAGGTCTTCAGCCTCGAAGACGCCATCGACGACGCGCCGCCGGGGCAGGATACGGCGCTGCAAGACCCGTCGCTGCGGCGGGGATGAGGGGGACGGCCGCCGATGCCCTGCCTTCCGGTGTTCGTCATCAATCTCGACCGGCGCCCCGACCGGCTCGCGACGATCTCCGGCGATCTGGACCGGCTCGGCCTGCCGTTCGAGCGCGTGGCCGCCATCGACGCCCGGCGGCTGCCGCCCGGGGACCGGGCGGACCGCAACCCGCTGTTCCGGGCCGGTTCGAAGGCCTGCATGCTGAGCCACGGCGAGGCCCTGCGCCGGTTCCTGGCGACCGGCTGCGGCACGGCGATGATCCTCGAGGACGATGCCGAACTGGCGTCCGACCTGCCCACGATCTGCCGCTCGGCCGACTGGTGGCCCGCGGGGACCGGGCTGATCAAGCTGGAGCGGCCGAACAGCAACAGGAGCCTCCAGGGTCCGCGCTGCGGCCGGACGCCGGGCGGACGGGAGCTGCGGCGAATCGTGCGCTGGAACGCCGGGTCCGCCGGCTATCTCATCGACCGGGCGGCGGCGGGCCTCTTCCTGTCCGCCTTCGAAGGCGCGAGCGTGTCGACCGACCGCATGCTGTTCGATAAACATATGTCCGAAGCCGCGCGGCGCGTGCGGCCGGTGCAGGTCAATCCGGCGCTGGTCCAGCAGCGCGATACGGAGTCGGACATCCAGCCGACGAAACTGTCGATTTCGCGCCGGCACAAGCAATGGCACCAGCTGCGCCGCCGCAGCATTCCCTACCAGATGCTGCTCCTCTGGTGGCAGTTGACTGGCCGGGCGCGCCGCGAATATGTCCGCTACAGCGAGAGGCCGGAAGGCGGGATGACGGGCTAAAGTCGGTTGAACAAGTCACTCAAATACAGCGTACTGCGTTTTCTGCCCGGTAAGTGGGGCCGCCGCTACCGACGCAAAATCTTTGGTCTGCGGGCCCGGTCGGAATTCGACGAGGCGCTAGACCGCTCTGCGGGCAAGACGTGTATCGATCTGGGCGCCAATGTCGGCGATTACACCAGAAAGATGGCCGTCAAGGCAAAGCGGGTGATCGCCTTCGAACCCGACCCGTGGGCGCACGCACGGCTTCAAGCCAATGTTGCCGCCCTCGATAACGTCAAAATAGAGAATGCGGCAGCGGGCACCCGGGACGGAACGGTCCTGCTCTATCGGCGCGCTGGGTTCGAGAGCAATCCCGCATCAAATTCGCAATCGAGTTCGGTTGTCGCGGCCAAGAAAAATGTCAGTCAGGATGAGGCCGTCGAGGTCGAGCAAATTGACTTCATTGCCTATCTCGAAAATCTGGACGAAAGCCTGGGTATCGTGAAGATCGATATTGAGGGCGCCGAAGTCGAACTACTGGAACGCCTTTTCGAGCGGCCGGACATTTTGATGCGCATAGACTATATTTTTGTTGAAACGCACGAGTCCCGGATTCCCGGTCACGAACCGCGTGTAAACAGGCTCCGTGAACATGCAGCGCGTCTAGATCGTCCAAGGATCAATTTATACTGGAACTAGGGGATCAATTTCTTCCTAATTCCCGTGACAAAAATCAAAAAAGCGCTACTTAAAAGTCTTCGAGGGCATCTCGGCGCGGGCCAAAACAAACACCCATGCGCGCATTTCATTGTTCTGCTTGGCCGCGACTTCGATTATGTCGGCCAACTCGTAAATCCCCCGTCCCCATTTGAAGAAAAGATAGGGCATCGCGATTGGGTGTGCGCCGAACGGGTCCATTTCGCCCGCGTATCGGGCCGCGTGGGCCATGGTATGCTCGACGTAGATACGGCCGTGCGGTACAATCTGCTTCGCCCATGAACCGAGAGCCCTTGCGGGGTCCATCGCCTGATCGAGCGAATTGGTATAGACGAAGTCGAACCGGTCTGCCCAATCGGGATTGTCCTCGTGAAAATCCCAGATAACCATGTTCGGGAATTGGGCCGCGGATTCCGATATATCCGTTCCGATCACGTTGCCGCCGAGATTCTCCCGGAACCAGTTCACTTCGAACCCGTTTCGTGCACCGTGGCAAATGCCGCTCCTGCCAAGCCCGAGTCTCCGAAGGTCGTCTGCGATTGCTGACAGCGTGATCTCGTCGGCCCATACATGGTTCAGCTTTCGCTTGTTGTGCTTGATCTGCGTGGAGCGATACTCCTCATAACCGCCAGCAAAAGTATGCTGGTACACAAGTTCTGCCTGACTATCCCGGATTACCGCGAGACCGAAGGGACGGGCTAACTTGTCCAATATACGTCGCATCTCTTAAGCTCATTACCGCGGCAAACTCAGTTCCTAGTCTATTCAATTCCACTCTGCTAGTCTTAACAGGGATTCGCCGGCTGGTCGATTTGTCGTTCGCGCTCACGAACCGCGGAACCTTGTCAACTGCCTGCCAGGGCTTGATCGATTTCGAGCGGAGGCTCCGAGGCGAACCGTGCCGCGCTGGCACCCTTCCGTGCCGAGGAGCCGGCAGATCCGCTTCGCG
>JAPOZD010000385.1 GCA_026706245.1 Alphaproteobacteria bacterium | reverse complement strand
TGGCGCGCGAAGACCCCCGCGACGGCCTGGCGGGCGGGGCGCGCACGCTCGCCGGCCTGGCGCCGGGCGCGCGTGTCGGCACGGCCTCGCTCCGCCGCCAGGCGCAGATGCTGTCCCGGCGCCCGGACCTCGTGCCGGCGCTCATCCGCGGCAATGTCGAAACGCGGCTGGAGCGGGTCCGGGCCGGGGAGTTCGACGCGACCTTCCTGGCGATGGCCGGGCTCGCGCGGCTCGGCATGACGGAGCGCGCCGTTCCCATCGCGCCGGAGGAGATGCTGCCGGCGGCGGGGCAGGGCGCGGTCGGCATCGAGTGCCGCGCCGGGGATGACGCGCTCCGCGAGCGCCTCGCCGCCATCGACCACGGGCCCACCTCCTGCTGCGTGACGGCGGAGCGCGCCCTGCTGGCCGCGCTCGACGGATCCTGCAGGACGCCGATTGCCGCCCATGCCCGCCTCCGGAGCGGCGCGCTCGTGCTTCGGGGCCGGCTGCTCACGCCGGACGGGGCGGAGATGCGCGAAATCCGCCGCGCGGGTCCCGCCGCCGACGCGCTGGCAATCGGGCTCGATGCGGGGGAAGCGCTCCGCGCGGAGGCGCCGCCGGGGGCGCTGGAGGCGTGATCCGCGCGCTCGTCACCCGGCCGCTGCCGGATGCCGGCCGCACCGCCGAGGCGCTGGCGGCGCGCGGCGTGGCCGCGCTGGTGGAGCCGATGCTCGGGATCGAGTTCCTGCCGCCGCCGGCCCTCGATGTTGCCGGCGTGCAGGCGCTGCTGTTCACCAGCGCGAACGGCGTGCGCGCCTTCGCGGCGGCCTCGCCGGAGCGCGGCCTGACGGCGCTTGCGGCAGGCGATGCGACGGCGCGGGAGGCGCAGGCTGCCGGGTTTCGCCGGGTCGAGAGCGCGGCCGGCGACGGAGAGGCGCTCGCCCGGCTGGCGGCGGCGCGCTGCGAGCCTTCGGCGGGGCCTCTGCTCCATGCTTCGGGAGAGGCCGTTGCGGGGGACCTTGCCGGCGACCTGGCGGAGGCGGGGTTCCAGGTACGGCGCGAGGTGCTCTACCGGGCCCGCGCCACCGAGGCGTTCAGCCCGGCGCTCATGGAGGAATTGGGTGCCGGCGGGCTGTGCATCGCCCTGTTTTTCTCTCCCCGGTCGGCGGCGGTCTTTGCTAAATTGGCGCGGCGGAGCGGCGTCGAGGAGTCCTGCCGCTCCGTTCATGCCTGCGTCCTCAGCGAGGCCGTGGGCCGGGCTCTGGAAGGCGTTGCCTGGCGCGAGGTCCGCGTGGCCGGCCGGCCGGATCACGAGGCGATGATGGCGGAAGTGGACCGTATCCTGGAAGCGCCCGGCATTGCCGGTGAAGGACGCCGATGACGGATCGACCCGGAGACGAGGCGGAGCCGATAGAGGTCGAGGCGGTTACGGACGCCGCCAGGACGCCGGAGGAGAGGGCCGCGGCCCGCCGCCGGCGCCGTGGGCGGCTGTTCCTGCTGCTCTGGCTCCTGCCGGTGGTGCTCATCGCGGCGCTCGGCTATCTGGTCGCCGCCCAGCCGGAGCGCCTTGCCGTCTTCCTCGCCGGCCCGCCGTCCGACATGGCGAGTGCAGCCGACATCGAACGCCTCGCCGACCGGCTGCGGAAAGCGGAGGCCGCGGCGCTCGATCGGGCAGAGGCCGATGCGAACGCGGCCGCCATAGCGGCCAGCCGCGAGGAGATGGCGGCGGCTGCCGGCGAGGCCGCCGCCCTGCGCGAGGCGTTCGGGGCGTTCGAGCGGCGCCTGGACGCCCGGCTGGAGGCGCTGGAGGCGCGCATCGCCGCGCTCGAACGGGCGGAGCCGGCCGTCGATCCGGCGGTCGCGGCCGAGATTGCCGGCCTCAGGGAAACGCTGGCCGCATTGGAAGCGCGACCAGCGGGCAACGGCGCGGCGCCGGCGGCTGCGGACCCGGGGCTGGCGCCCCTGAAAGCGGCGGTCGCGGCGCTGGAAGGCCGGCTGGAGGGGCTTGAGGCGAGCGACGGCGCGGCTGTCGAGGCCGGCGCGTCGGCGGACAAGGCGCTGGCGGAGCTGGCCGTGCTGCGCGACGCGGTCACGAAGCTCGCGCTCTCGGGCGAGGCCGGCGGCGGAGTAAAGCTGGCCGCCGCGCGCCTCAGGTTCGCGGTGGATTCCGGCGCGCCGTTCAGGGAGGAGCTGGAAGCGCTGCAGGCAGCCGGCGGCCCCGGCTTCGGCGCCTGGACGGCGCATGCCGAACAGGGCCTGCCGACGGCAGACACACTGGCGCGGCGCTTCAAGGCGCTGGCCCGAACCCGCACCCTCCGGCCCGAAGGGGCGACCGGCACGCCCTGGCTCGACGATGTGATCGGGCGGCTCTCCGATGTCGTGAGTGTTCGCCAGGTCTCCAAGGACCTGCCGGGCGAGGACGCCGATGCGGCTCTCGGGCGCGCGGAAGCCCATGTCGAGGACGGCAATCTGGCGGGCGCGCTCGCCGAGCTCGGCGGCGACCTGCCGCTGCCGTTCGAGGGCTGGCGCCTTATCGCCCGCGACCGGCTGGCGGCCGACGCCGAGCTGGAGGCGCTCACCGCCCGGGACGGCAGATGATCCGCCTGCTCTGGACGCTGCTCAAGATCGGGCTGGTCGTGACCGCGGCCGTTTTGCTGGCGCAATTGCCGGGCGATGTCGAACTCCGCCTTGGAGATCTGGTTGTCGAGGCTCCTGCGGGTGCGCCCCTGGTGGCGCTCCTCTTCGTCGTCCTGCTGGCGGCATTCGTTTACCGGTCCTGGCTGGCGCTCCGCCGCGCGCCGCAGGCAATGCGCTTCGGGCGCGCCGGGCGGC